>NZ_BCVG01000050.1 GCF_001591625.1 Metabacillus fastidiosus NBRC 101226 | reverse complement strand
CTTACTGCCCGTTAAGGCTGGGATAAATATTTACTGCTGCTTAGCCTGATGAAGCAGTAGTTTTTTTATTATACACTTAATTGAAGTATAATGGAGATATATAAGGATAGAAAGAGAGGGCTATGGGTGGAAAATATTTTATTTGTATGTACAGGGAATACGTGCCGAAGCCCGATGGCAGCTGCGTTATTTAAGCATTTAAATAATTCTGATCAATTAAATGTTCAGTCAGCCGGGGTTTTTGCGGCAGATGGCAGCGATGCTTCAACATTTGCTAAAGAAGCGCTGGTGGAGAAAGGAATTGCTTGCGAACACAGTTCGGCTTTATTAAATGAAGAGCATATTGAATGGGCTTCTATTATTCTTACAATGACGAATTCTCATAAACAATCTGTTATTGACAGCTTCCCGCATGCTGGGAGAAAAACATACACATTGCCTGAATATGTCGGGTATAATGGCGGCGATATTCTTGATCCGTTCGGAGGCAGTTTAGAAATGTACCGCTTGACAAGAGATGATTTAGAAGATCTTGTCAAACAATTACTTGAAAAAATAAAGTCTAAGTAAAATGATTTTTCCTTTTCTATATGTCGTAATATAATGAACATAATACACAAGGAGGTTTTTCATTTGAAAGTTGCAATTTCGTCAGATCATGGTGGAGTAAATATTCGGGAAGAATTAAAAAGTTTAATGGAAGAATTAAATATTGAATATATTGATTTAGGTTGTGAATGCGGAACGTCTGTTGACTATCCGGATTATGCTGTTCCAGTTGCCGAAAAGGTAGCAAATGGTGAAGTAGACCGTGGTATTTTAGTATGTGGTACTGGTATTGGGATGAGTATTTCGGCTAATAAAGTAAAGGGAATCCGCTGTGCATTAGTTCATGATGTATTTAGTGCGAAAGCAACGAGGGAACATAATGACAGTAACGTACTTGCAATGGGGGAAAGAGTTATTGGTCCAGGACTTGCTCGTGAAATTGCAAAAGTATGGTTAACGACAGAATTTGAAGGCGGACGTCATTCGAAGCGTATCGGGAAAATTTCCGAGTATGAAGATAACATCAATAAAGGGTGCTGATGAACATTTATGGCAATTGTTGATAAATGGAGAGAGCAGTTGAATGGATTGCTTCATGTTTTTGAACATCAGGTAAATGATGGAGATTTAGTTGTTATCGGATGCAGTACGAGTGAAGTAATTGGGAAGAAAATTGGTACGGCAGGAACGGAAGAAGTTGCAGAGATGATTTATGAGGAATTACAGAGTTTTCAAGAAAAAACAGCTGTTCATCTTGTTTTTCAATGCTGCGAACATTTAAACCGTGCACTCGTACTAGAAAGTGATGTTGCTAAACAATATCAGCTGGAACAAGTTAGTGTAATTCCAGTAAGAACGGCCGGTGGAGCGATGGCGACATATGCCTACAAACAAATGAAGTCCCCTGTCGTCGTTGAGTTTGTTAAAGCAGATGCTGGAATTGATATAGGCGACACATTTATTGGGATGCATTTAAAACATGTTGCCGTTCCGATCAGAAGTGAGTGGAAAGAAGTTGGACAAGCCCATGTAACAATGGCGAAAACGAGACCGAAGCTCATTGGCGGGGCGCGAGCAGTCTATGAGCAGTCGGCAGAAAACAATTCCTGTCATTAAGGAAGCTTAGAACATCCAAGGGCGGAAGGCATTGGATGTTCTTTTTTGGTAGTGAGATAGAGTTGATTTTTTCTTTTTTTCTTGTATAATAAAAAAATCAGTTAAGGTTATTTTGCGAATGTTAACATGATTTATTATTAATAATATTCGTATTTTAGTTAAAAAAGATAAATATTTATCATTTTCTTTATAAAATCTTTTACAATTAGAGACAAAACCGTGTACAATATGAATTATGTAATAGAAAGTGACAGTAAATTTAAAAGTAAACCAATTAGGGGGAGAAATAGATGAAACACTTGCCAAATCAAGACATAAAAGTTTTTGAAGCAATTCAAGACGAGCGTAAACGTCAAGAAGCAAAAATTGAATTAATTGCATCTGAAAACTTCGTTAGTGAAGCTGTTATGGAAGCACAAGGATCAGTATTAACGAATAAATATGCTGAAGGTTACCCAGGTCGTCGTTATTATGGTGGCTGTGAGCATGTTGACGTTGTAGAGGATATTGCAAGAGATCGTGCAAAAGAAATCTTTGGTGCAGAGCATGCTAACGTACAACCGCATTCTGGTGCACAAGCAAACATGGGTGTATATTTTACAATTTTAGAGCCTGGTGATACTGTTTTAGGAATGAACTTATCTCACGGGGGACATTTAACACACGGAAGCCCTGTTAACTTCAGTGGTATTCTTTATAATTTCATTGAGTACGGTGTTGATGAAGAAACTCATTTAATTAATTACGAAGATGTACGTCAAAAAGCACTTGAACATAAGCCGAAATTAATTGTTGCTGGTGCAAGTGCATACCCTCGTCAAATCGATTTCGCAAAATTTAGAGAAATCGCTGACGAAGTAGGTGCTTACTTCATGGTTGATATGGCGCATATCGCTGGTTTAGTTGCAGCAGGTCTTCATCCAAACCCAGTGCCTCATGCACATTTCGTAACGACTACAACACATAAAACACTTCGTGGTCCACGTGGCGGTATGATCCTTTGTAAAGAGGAATTCGCGAAGAAAGTTGATAAAACAATCTTCCCTGGACTTCAAGGTGGACCGCTTATGCATGTTATTGCGGCTAAAGCTGTTTCATTCGGTGAAACATTACAAGACAGCTTTAAAGAATACGCACAAAACATTATTAATAATGCAAAACGTCTTGCAGAAGGTCTTCAAAAAGAAGGACTTAACCTTGTATCAAAAGGTACTGATAATCACCTTCTTCTAGTGGATGTTCGTTCACTTGGTTTAACTGGTAAAGTGGCGGAGCATGTACTTGATGAAATTGGTGTTACTGTTAATAAAAATGCAATTCCATTTGACCCTGAAAGCCCATTCGTAACAAGTGGTATCCGTATCGGTACTGCTGCTGTAACGAGCCGCGGCTTTGGCGCAGAAGAAATGGATGAAATTGCAAGTATTATTTCATTTGCACTTAAAAACCACGAAGATGAAGCAAAGTTAGCTGAAGCAGCTGGGCGTGTTGAAGCATTAACAAGCAGATTCCCATTATATCGTAATCTATAAAAATGATGAGCAGACTATTGGAAAATAGTCTGCTTTTTTTGTATATTTAGAAAACTTAAAAGTTCTTATTTCAAGCTTGAAACTGGTCTTTTTTTTCTGTACAATCAATAGCAGTGTAAAAAAAAGGAGATGGGCTAAATGGGCAAAGTATACGTTTTTGATCATCCGTTAATTCAGCATAAACTTACATACATTCGTGATAAAAGCACAGGAACGAAAGAATTTCGTGAACTGGTTGATGAAGTTGCAACATTGATGGCGTTTGAAATTACGAGAGATCTTCCTTTAAAAGAAGTAGAAGTAGAAACTCCGGTTTGCATGGCTAAATCTAAAGTTTTATCAGGAAAGAAATTAGGTATTATTCCAATTTTACGTGCTGGAATCGGTATGGTTGAAGGTATTTTAAAGCTTATTCCTGCGGCAAAAGTCGGACATATCGGTTTATATCGCGATCCGGAAACATTAACGCCCGTAGAGTATTATGTAAAGCTTCCGTCAGACGTTGAGGAACGTGATTTCATCGTCGTTGACCCAATGCTTGCAACTGGTGGTTCTGCTGTTGAAGCGATTAACAGCTTAAAGAAACGCGGTGCGAAACATATTAAATTTATGTGTTTAATTGCTGCTCCTGAAGGTGTAGAAGAAGTGAAAAAGAATCATCCTGATGTTGATATTTATATTGCGGCACTTGATGAAAAATTAAATGATCACGGTTATATTGTGCCTGGACTTGGTGATGCTGGTGACCGTCTGTTTGGAACGAAATAAAGTGAAACCCTCTATCAGTAGGGATTTTTTCATCTCACACTGATGGTTGTTAGTCGATGTCCGCAGGATGCGGGTCACACATACGTTGCCACAGGAAGTGGCGAATTTAGTATGTATTTTACTGCCTGTTAAGGACGGGATAAATAAGCAGGGGCAGCTTCCGAAAGCTATTTTGGAAGCTGCCCTTTTTTGTATTTGTTTCCACCTGATTGAGCAAACTATACATGAGGTGGAGCCGTATGGGTATGAAATGTACATTAATTGTCATATTTCTTCTATGTTTTATAAATCCTTCTGTTTGCTTTGGAGAAGTTTATCCGCAAGTTCCTTCTTTACCAAGTAAGGATATGGAAAAAAATGAAAAGATCATTGTTATTGTGAGAGAAGATCAATTTAAATCTTTTCATAAAAAGATTCGTTTAGATCAAAGTGTGAAAATAAATCAAATATATGAGGAAGCATTCTCCGGGCTTTCAATAGAAGGGAAAGCGAGGAACATAGATTTACTAATAAAGGATCCAGCTGTTATTCATGTGAGTCCAGTCGTATCGTATGCCCTGCAAATTAATGAAAGCGTCCCGTTTATTGGCGGGGATGAGGTAAGAGGTTTTTTTGATCATAATAATCGTCGTTTAACTGGAAAGGGTGTAAAGGTAGCAGTTATTGATACAGGTATCGACTATGATCATCCTGATCTTAAACGAAGCTATTCAGGCGGCTATGATTTAATTGATGATGATAAAGACCCGATGGAATCTCGAGCGGCAGAAGGACTAAAGACAATCCACGGTACACATGTAGCCGGGATAATTGGGGCAAATGGTAAATTAAGAGGAATTGCTCCTGAAGCAGAAATTATTGCATATAGAGCGTTAGGATCAGGTGGAATTGGCACATCAGATCAAGTAATCGCTGCGATTGAAAAGGCAATGAAAGATAAAGTTGATATTTTAAATTTATCATTGGGAAATCGCGTCAACGGTCCGGATTGGCCGACTAGTCTGGCTTTAGATAAAGCGGTTGAAAAAGGGATCGTCGCTGTTACATCAAGCGGCAATTCAGGTCCAAATGTCTGGTCTGTAGGTTCACCTGGCACTTCTTCCAAAGCTATTTCAGTAGGTGCCTCTACACCCCCTCTTAAAGTGCCGTATTTTAAATTTTTCGGATTAAAAGATGAAATTTCTGTTAATCCTATTCAGGGAGCAGCGATTTGGAATTTTACGAAAAGTGAACAGATTAAGTATGTTGGACTGGGAGAAAAGAAAGACTTCTCGGATTCAGTAAAAAATAAAATTGCACTTATAAAAAGAGGGAAGATTTCATTTGCTGAAAAGGTTTTAAATGCGATGAACAATGGTGCTAAAGGGGTTATTATTTATAATAATATTAAAGGAGATTTCTCTGGTTCCTTAGAGATGGATGTGAATATTCCGGTTGTGTCTATTTCAAAGGAGAATGGTGAAAAACTGAAAAGAATCTTATCAAAAAATGCGTTAATTAGAACAGTTTATAAAGAAGAGAAAGATAGAATGGCTGAATTTAGTTCAAGGGGTCCTGTTACTAATACATGGGAAATAAAACCGGATGTTGTCGCGCCAGGTGTTGCGATTAACAGTACGGTTCCTGATGGATATATGGTGTTACAAGGAACGAGCATGGCTGCACCACATGTAGCCGGCGCAGCAGCATTAATTAAGCAGGCACATCCTACATGGAATCCTGAACAGGTGAAAGCATCATTAATGAATACAGCAACGCTGTTATTAAATGATGAACATGAAACAGTGGAACCAATTTCGCAAGGCGCTGGGAGAATAGATGTTGTAAAAGCGATTAAATCCGAAACATTAGTTTATCCCGGGTCTTTATCGTTCGGGAAATATGAGTTAACAGAACCTCGTGCAGTTAAAAGACAAATGTTGATCTTAGAGAACTTATCGATTAAAAGTGTTATCTTTGATTTTGAAATACCGAAAAATGAAACAGGTATCCAATGGAATTTACCGAGTCGTGTCATTGTGCCCCCTCGATCAAAAAAAGAGGTGGAAGTTGTTTTAGATGTCACTCCAAAATTTATGAAGCCAGGGTTACATCAGGGGTGGTTACATGTTCTGAAAAACGGTGAAAAAGTCAGCCTTCCGTATTTATTTGTAATAGATGAACCGGATTATCCACGTATTATGGGATTTGAGTTCGCCTTAGGAGATGAACCGAAAACATATAAGTATCAATTATATTTGCCAGGCGGTGCAGAGGAAATGGGGATCGCTTTATATGACCCGGATACCCTTCGTTTTATTGGATTTCTAGATTGGAAAAGAGATGTTCCAAGAGGGTTATTTGAAGAAACAGTGAAAGAGGAGAATCTTCCGTTTGAAATAAGAGATTACAAAGCGATAGTTTTTGTGAAAAAAGGGAATCGGGAAGATAGAATAGAACTAAATATTTCACCTTGTAAATAATTAATTATGTTGAATTTATGAACAGTGTGAAAATGTGAACATTCTGTGAGAAAACCCTATTGTACATACGTATTTTGACTGGAAACGGATTGACATGGTCTACCTACTATTGTATTCTAAACAAGGGCATAATGGTAAGGTTTTCACCAATGTTTTTATTCTATTTTTCACCTCTGAATTTTCATATAAATCAAGTTGCGAGGATTTATAGAATGCGACAAAAACAAAGACATCCACTACAGGCTATGGGACTTATGTCAGCTATTCTTTCACAGTTAGTAGGCTCTACTTTAATAGGGGTTTTTACAGGAAGATGGTTAGATCGTTTTTTTCATACGACTCCGCTGTTTTTGATCGTAGGCCTTCTGCTAGGATTAGCTCTTGGAGTTTATGCCATGCTAAGGTTAGTCCACCACTTTTTCTCAGGAGACTAGACACTTTATGTTGGATATACATCTGATGTTTCACCGTTATCGTAAATTCATATTTTTTTTGCTTGCTGTATATGTATTAGGTTGGGGTTTTACGGAATATCAGTCTGTCTTTTTGGGATTAATATTAGGAACAGCCGTTAGCCTTTATAATTTGTGGGTGATGGTGCGAAAACACGATCATTTTGATAAGTCCATGGAACAAGGAAGGAAAGTAAAATCTTTAGGTACAGCTTCAAGAATGGCATCAGCTGGTTTAGTTGTGCTTATTTGCATGAAGTTTCCGGATTACTTTCATTTAGTCAGTGCCATTTTGGGATTAATGACAATATATATCGTCATTATGATAGATTATGCTATTCGATATTTTAGGATGTAGCTTGGAAGAGAGGTGAGTTCATTGGGACACGAAGCACCAATATTGCATGATTTTTTAGGTTTAGACTTTTTAGACTTTAATCTATCTAACGTTTTAATGATGCTGATTGCTAGTACTATCGTTTTCCTCATCGTATTTATTGCAAGTCGTAATTTACAAATGAAGCCCAAAGGCAGACAAAATTTTATAGAATTCCTTGTTGATTTTATAAGAAATATTATTGGAAGTACGATGGATTGGAAGACAGGCGGTCGTTTCTTAGCGCTTGGAATAACATTACTGTTGTACATTGCAGTATCCAACCTTTTAGGTCTTCCGTTTGCGATTAGTGTTGATCATCAGTTATGGTGGAAATCACCAACAGCTGATCCGACAATTACATTAACACTAGCTGTTATGGTTGTGGCATTATCGCATTATTATGGAATTAAGATGAAAGGGTTAGGCGAATACACGAAAGAATTTTTCAGACCGCTGCCTTTCTTATTCCCTTTAAAGATTATAGAAGAGTTTGCGAACACATTAACGCTCGGTCTTCGTCTTTATGGGAACATTTTTGCTGGGGAAATTTTGCTCGGCTTATTAGCTGGTTTAGCAGTAAACGGTTATGCTGATGGTATCGGAAGCGGTATTATAGGCACAATCGCTGCGATTCCAACAATGATGGCATGGCAAGGCTTCAGTATTTTCGTAGGCCTTATCCAGGCATTTATTTTCACTATGTTAACGATGGTGTATTTGGCACATAAAGTGAGCCAAGAACATTAATCAATATATCCGTTCAAATTTTTTTGGACAAGTCAATAGTAACCTATATTATACAATATTAAAGGAGGAAATTTAACAATGGGTTTATTAGCAGCTGCAATTGCAATTGGTTTAGCGGCACTAGGTGCTGGTATTGGTAATGGTCTTATCGTATCTCGTACAGTAGAGGGGATCGCACGTCAGCCTGAGGCTCGTGGAGTATTACAAACAACAATGTTTATCGGGGTTGCATTAGTTGAGGCGATTCCTATCATCGCGGTAGTTATCGCATTCATCGTAATGGGTCAATAATTCCATATTTTAAATATGATTCGACATGGCGAAGATCACTCAATTTAGAACCTTCGCCATTGCTTTATGACTTAAAATTGATTTTTTAGAGATATGTATTTTTATTTCCCTATATAGGGTTTTTGAAGGGAGTGAAACTAAGCTATGTCAACTTTTGTACTTGGATTAAGTATTAACGGGGGCGATATTCTAGCCCAACTCCTTATCTTCTTAATCCTTCTTGCACTATTGAAAAAGTTTGCGTTAGGTCCTGTTATGAACGTTATGAAACAGCGTGAGGATCATATCGCTAATGAGATAAATGCTGCCGAAGAGAAGCATCAGGAAGTAAAGAAACTTGTTGAAGAACAACAAGAACTATTAAAACAAGCTCGCTTAGATTCACAAAGTCTTGTGGAAGGTGCGAAAAAGCTTGGTGAACAGCAGAAAGAAGATATTATTCAAGCTGCACGTGCAGAAGCAGAACGTGTAAAAGAGTCTGCTCTTAAAGAAATTGCACAAGAAAAAGAGAAAGCTGTTGCTGCATTACGTGAGCAAGTAGCTTCATTATCAGTACTTATTGCGTCTAAAGTAATTGAAAAAGAGCTGAATGAAAAAGAACAAGAGAAGCTGATCAACGACTACATCAGTGAGGTAGGCGAAGGTCGATGAGTAGAGAAATTGCTGCAAAGCGTTATGCGTTAGCCCTTTTTCATATTGCAAAAGACAATAAAGCGATTGATCAGTTAGAACATGAATTATTAGTTGTAAAAGAAGTATTTTCTAGCAATAAAGAACTTTTAACAGTTTTAAATCATCCTAAAGTAAGTATTAATAGTAAAAAAACAATTTTAAAAGATGCTTTTGCAAGTCTTTCACAAAACGTATTAAATACGCTTTTATTGCTTGTAGACCGTCATCGTATTAATACTGTTTCGGATATTGCAGATAATTTCGTGAAATATGCAAATGAAGAGCGCGGAACAGAAGATGCAGTTGTATATTCAGTAAAACCTTTAAAGGAATCTGAACTTTCTGCATTATCTTCAGCATTCGCGAAGAAGATTGGAAAATCGACTTTACGTTTGCAAAATGTAATTGACAAAGACTTAATAGGTGGGATTAACATCCGCATCGGAAATCGCATCTATGATGGAAGTGTCAGTGGTAAGCTTGAACGTTTAGAGCGACAATTAGTCGCAAATAGATCGTAGATAGGGGTGAAACTCATGAGCATTAGAGCTGAAGAAATTAGTGCGCTGATAAAACAGCAAATCGAAAACTATCAGTCAGATATTCAAGTTAGTGATGTTGGTACTGTTATCCAAGTTGGGGATGGTATCGCTCGCGCTCATGGTCTTGACAATGTCATGGCTGGAGAACTTGTAGAATTCTCTAACGGTGTTATGGGTATGGCTCAGAACCTTGAAGAGAATAACGTAGGTATTATTATTTTAGGACCGTATACAGATATTCGTGAGGGTGATGAGGTTCGCCGTACAGGACGTATTATGGAAGTTCCTGTTGGTGAAGCATTAATCGGACGTGTTGTAAACTCGCTTGGACAACCAGTAGATGGTCTTGGTCCAATCGAAACAACAAAAACAAGACCGATTGAAAGTCCAGCACCAGGTGTAATGGATCGTAAGTCTGTTCATGAGCCATTACAAACAGGTATTAAAGCGATTGACGCACTTGTTCCAATCGGACGTGGTCAACGTGAGTTAATTATCGGTGACCGTCAAACAGGTAAAACAACTGTTGCAATCGATACAATTCTTAACCAAAAAGACGAAAATATGATTTGTATTTACGTTGCTATTGGTCAAAAAGAATCAACTGTTCGTGGAGTTGTTGAAACTCTACGTAAAAACGGTGCATTAGATTACACAATCGTTGTAACAGCTTCTGCATCACAGCCAGCTCCAATGTTGTTCTTAGCTCCATATGCTGGGGTAACAATGGGTGAAGAATTTATGTACAATGGCAAACATGTACTTATCGTATATGATGACTTATCAAAACAAGCTGCGGCATATCGTGAGCTTTCATTATTACTTCGTCGTCCTCCAGGCCGTGAAGCATACCCTGGTGACGTATTCTACTTGCACTCACGTTTACTAGAGCGTGCTGCAAAATTAAGTGATGCAAAAGGTGCAGGCTCATTAACAGCTCTGCCATTCATTGAAACACAAGCTGGTGACGTATCAGCATATATTCCAACAAACGTTATTTCAATTACAGACGGACAAATCTTCTTACAATCAGATTTATTCTTCTCTGGTGTACGTCCAGCGATTAACGCAGGTCTTTCTGTATCACGTGTTGGTGGTGCTGCCCAAATTAAAGCGATGAAGAAGGTAGCAGGTACACTTCGCCTTGACCTTGCTTCATACCGTGAATTAGAATCATTTGCTCAATTTGGTTCAGACCTTGATAAAGCAACAAAAGCGAAATTAGACCGTGGTGCTCGTACTGTTGAAGTATTAAAGCAAGGTTTAAACAAACCGCTTACTGTTGATAAACAAGTTGCTATTTTATATGCGTTAACACGTGGTTTCCTAGATGATATTCCGGTTGCAGATATCACTCGTTTTGAAGAAGAGTTCCATGCATACTTAGATGGCAATCATAAAGATTTACTTGATGGCATCCGTACTACTGGCGAACTTCCAAAAGACGAAGATCTTAAAGCAGCAATCGAAGGATTTAAGAAAACATTTGTTATTTCTGAATAAATAGTGCTGTTGTGAGTTTTCACAACGCACTTTCCTTTTGATAAAGTAATGGATAATTTTTAAAAAGGTGGTGAGAACCTTTGGCATCATTACGCGACATAAAAACGAAGATTACTTCTACGAAAAAAACGAGTCAAATTACGAAAGCAATGCAGATGGTCGATGCTGCGAAATTAAACCGTGCAGAATTACGAGCAAAAGGATTTAATCCGTATATGGAGAAAATCCAAGAGGTTGTGGCTAGTATCGCTCTTGGCAGTTCAAGTGCAGAGCATCCTATGCTAAACAGCCGCGAAGTAAAACGTACAGGTTATTTAGTTATTACATCTGACCGTGGTTTAGCAGGTGCTTTTAACAGCAGCGTGCTTCGTGCTGTATACCAGACGATCGAAAGCCGTCATCAATCAAAAGATGAATATGCGATTATCGTTATCGGTAAAATTGGTACGGAATTTTTCAGAAAACGTAATATGAATGTTATTTCACAGCTGACAGGTATCGGTGATGACATATCATTCTCCAGTATTCAAGATATCGCTAGAAAAACAGTTGAAATGTATGGTGACGGAACATTTGATGAGTTAAATATGTTCTATAATCACTATATTAGTGCAATTTCACAAGAAGTTACACAGAAGAAACTTCTTCCATTATCTGACCTTGCGACAAGTTCAAAACTAATGTCCTATGAGTTTGAACCATCTGAGGAAGCGATATTGGATGTATTATTGCCACAGTATGCTGAAAGTCTCATCTACGGTGCATTACTAGACAGTAAGGCAAGTGAGCATGCATCACGTATGACGGCAATGAAGAATGCAACAGATAACGCAAATGATTTAATTCATGAATATACACTTTCTTACAACCGTGCACGTCAGGCAGCGATTACACAAGAAATTACGGAAATCGTCGGTGGAGCAGCAGCTCTTGAGTAAAGAAAGTTATTATATTTAGCAATTAGCAAGTTAGGAGGGAAAAAGATGAATACAGGTCGCATTACTCAAATTATGGGTCCGGTTGTTGACGTAAAGTTCGAAAATGGTCAATTACCAGACATTTATAATGCCCTTACAATAAAGCAAAAAGCAAATAATGAAATTCCAGCAGATGTTGATTTAACATTAGAAGTTGCTATTCATTTAGGTGATAATACAGTTCGTACAGTTGCGATGTCTTCAACTGACGGTCTTGTACGTGGATTAGAAGTAACAGATACAGGTGCTCCAATCTCCGTTCCAGTTGGAGATGTTACACTTGGTCGTGTTTTCAACGTTTTAGGTGATAGCATTGACTTAGCTGAGCCAATCCCAGCGGAATCCCGACGCGATCCTATCCATCGTTCAGCACCTAAATTTGATCAGCTTTCAACAGAAGTTGAGATTCTAGAAACAGGTATTAAAGTAGTAGACCTTCTTGCTCCATATATTAAAGGTGGTAAAATCGGTCTATTCGGTGGTGCCGGTGTAGGTAAAACTGTATTAATCCAAGAGTTAATTAACAATATCGCACAAGAACACGGTGGTATTTCCGTATTCGCAGGTGTCGGTGAACGTACACGTGAAGGTAATGACCTTTACTTTGAAATGACTGACTCTGGCGTTATTAAAAAGACTGCAATGGTATTCGGACAAATGAACGAGCCGCCTGGTGCACGTATGCGTGTAGCATTAACAGGTCTTACAATGGCTGAATATTTCCGTGATGACCAAGGTCAAGACGTATTATTCTTCATGGATAACATCTTCCGTTTCACACAAGCAGGTTCAGAGGTTTCTGCCCTTTTAGGTCGTATGCCATCTGCCGTTGGTTATCAGCCGACACTTGCTACTGAAATGGGTCAATTACAAGAGCGTATTACATCTACAAATGTAGGTTCTGTTACATCGATCCAAGCGATCTATGTACCAGCCGATGACTATACGGATCCAGCTCCTGCAACAACATTCGCTCACTTAGATGCTACAACAAACTTAGAGCGTAAACTTTCTGAAATGGGTATTTACCCAGCGGTTGATCCGCTTGCGTCAACATCTCGTGCATTATCACCTGAAATTGTTGGTGAAGAGCATTATGAGGTTGCTCGCCGAGTGCAGCAAACGCTTCAACGTTACCGTGAATTACAAGATATCATTGCTATTCTTGGTATGGATGAGCTTTCAGATGAAGATAAATTAACGGTTAACCGTGCACGTCGTGTTCAGTTCTTCTTATCTCAAAACTTCCACGTTGCTGAACAGTTCACTGGACAAAAAGGTTCATATGTTCCAGTTAAAGAAACAGTACAAGGTTTTAAAGAGATTCTTGAAGGTAAATACGACAACCTTCCAGAGGATGCATTCCGTTTAGTAGGTAGAATCGAAGAAGTAGTCGAATCTGCTAAAAAAATGGGTGTAGAAGTTTAATTTGGGACCTAGGAGGGTATGAGTATGAAGACAGTATTAGTTAATGTCGTTACTCCCGATGGCCCAGTTTACGATGCGCAAGTTGAAATGGTAAGCGTAAAGGCTCAAAGTGGTGAGCTTGGTGTTTTACCAGGTCATATTCCGATGGTTGCTCCTTTAGAGATCGGAGCAGTACGCCTGCTTAAAGATGGCAGCACGGAACTCGTGGCTGTAAGTGGAGGCTTTATCGAAGTACGTCCTGACAAGGTAACGATTTTGGCACAAGCTGCAGAAACAGCTGAATCAATTGATGTTACCCGTGCACAAGCAGCAAAGGAACGTGCAGAGCAACGTCTTAAACAACAGACAGACGATATCGATATGAAACGAGCTGAATTAGCACTTCACCGTGCAATCAATCGTTTAAACGTAACAAAATAATATTAAAGGCTGACTCCTATATGGGTCAGTCTTTTTTGTTTTGTGATGTATTGAATAATCGATTTTCTTAAAATTCGGAGATAAGTCAGCCAATGTATAGTACATAAAGTAAAAACTTCCATCAATAAGTGGAGTTTTTTTTATTTCTTTGGCTCAGAATAATTACCTTAGAAAGAATACCGCAAACAGATATTTTCTTTTATTCATAGTTATAGACTTCCACTGCATATAGATTATTAAATGAATACATTTCATATAGTGGAGGAGGCTTAATATGGAGTCTATTCATATATATATGAATAATTATATGATTGTCGCTGTTTTTTTCTTAATAGGAATCCTGCTCCCGGCTGTAGCATTAACAATCTCAAAGTTTTTAAGACCTCATGCACCAACTGTGGAAAAACAGACAACATATGAAAGCGGGATTGACCCTTTCCATGATTCACGGATTCAATTTAATGTGAGGTATTATATGTTTGCTTTATTATTCGTTATTTTTGATATAGAAACTATTTTTCTCTATCCATGGGCTGTAGCCTATGAAAAGCTTGGAATTATTGCTCTGTTTGAGATGCTTATGTTCGTCGTTATGCTCGTTATCGGTTTAGTATATGCATGGCGAAAAGGGGTGCTGAAGTGGACGTGAATTTGACGAATATACGAAAGGAAGAGATGGAGGAATTAAAACAAAGTGTATTTCTAACTACACTTGAGCAAGTGAAGGGATGGGCAAGAAGCAATTCATTATGGCCGCTCACATTTGGTCTTGCCTGCTGTGCAATTGAAATGATGGGTGTCGGTTCCTCTCATTATGATCTTGATCGTTTCGGATCTTTTTTTCGGACATCCCCGCGTCAATCTGATGTCATGATCGTATCAGGTACTGTTACTAAGAAGATGGGACCGGTATTAAAAAGATTGTATGACCAAATGCCAGAACCTAAATGGGTTATTGCGATGGGTTCATGTGCAACAGCAGGAGGCCCTTATGTGAAATCATATGCTGTCGTAAAAGGTGTTGACCAAATTGTCCCGGTGGATGTGTATATACCCGGCTGTCCTCCTAATCCTGCTGCACTCATATACGGTATTAATAAATTAAAAGAAAAGATTAGATATGAGGCAAGGCAAGGGAAGAAGGTGATGTGACAATGAGTGATGAAAAAGACCTTGAACTTGCTAAAAAGAAGGCTGCGGCAGCAGCTAAAGCAAAAGCTGCAGCATTAGCGAAAAAGAAACGGGAATTAAATGGAGAGAAGAGTGATGAGCAGCTTGCCAAGGAGAAAGCGAAAGCAATTGCAATCGCAAAGGCAAAAGCAGCCGCTGCAGCAAAATTGAAAGCAAAGAAGATAGAAAATGAAGAAGTGAAGAAAGAAGAAGTCCCCTCCAAAAATGACCCTCTATTAAATAAATATGTCAAACTGCTGACGAGTCAGCTAGGTAATGATGTGTTAGAACAGTTCTATATTAATAAACTTTCAAAACATATTCCTACTCTTATTGCTGCAAGAGAACATTATTTTCAAATTGCTAAATTATTAAAAAATGATGAAGAGCTCGCTTTTGATTATTTATCTGAGTTTCATGGAACAGATTTTGAAACATATATGGAGATTTATTTACATCTTTATTCTTTCAAGCATAAACAATCAGTTGTTTTGAAAGCAAAGCTGGATCGTGATAATCCCCGTATTGAGTCTGTTCAGCCATTATGGGAAGGGGCAGACTGGCCGGAAAGAGAGGCATATGATTTATTAGGAATCGAGTTCATTTCCCATCCAAATTTAAAGCGGATTATGCTGTCGGATGACTGGATTGGCCATCCGCTGAGGAAAGATTATGAGGAGGTGGATGATGAATGATTCGTACAGAGGAAATGCTCTTAAATGTCGGCCCGCAGCATCCGAGTACACATGGGGTGTTCCGGCTGGTTCTTAAAATAGATGGTGAAATAATAAAGGAAGCAACGCCTGTTATCGGTTATTTGCACCGGGGAACGGAAAAGCTTGCGGAAAACCTGCAATATACACAAATTATTCCTTATACAGACAGAATGGACTATTTATCTGCAATGACGAATAATTATGTCATTTGCCATGCAGTGGAAACAATGCTGGATTTACAAATTCCTGAACGTGCCGAGTATTTACGGATCTTGGCGATGGAACTTGGACGTGTAGCGAGCCATCTCGTCTGGTGGGGCACCTATTTATTAGATATCGGAGCAGTTAGCCCTTTTTTATATGCTTTTCGTGAACGTGAAATGATTATTAATCTTTTAAATGAATTATCCGGAGCAAGACTGACATTCAACTATATGAGAGTCGGCGGCGTTAAATGGGATGCGCCTGAAGGCTGGCTTGAGAAGGTCGCTCAGTTTGTACCTTATATGAGAGAGCAGCTGGAAGGCTATCATAAGCTGGTGTCAGGTAATGAAATTTTTTTGAATCGTGTGAAAGGAGTCGGCATTTATACGAAGGAAGAAGCAATTGCTTATTCACTTAGCGGGTCAAATCTCCGCTGTACAGGAGTAAAATGGGATATTCGAAAGGCAGAGCCTTATTCGATTTATGAGCGATTTGAATTTGATATACCGATTGAATATGAAGGAGATGCATTTGCAAGATATAAATGCCGCATGGCTGAAATTGAACAATCTTTAAAAATTATTGAACAAGCCGTGAAGCAAATTCCAAATGAAGGTGCAGTCATTGCCAAAGTTCCGAGAATAATAAAACCGCCAAAAGGGGAAGTATACGTCAGGATTGAATCACCGCGGGGAGAAATCGGCTGCTATATTGCGAGCGAAGGAAAGAAAGAGCCGTACCGTCTCAAGTTCCGCAGACCGTCCTTTTATAATCTGCAAATCCTTTCAAAGCTTTTAAAAGGAGAAAATATCGCAAATTTAATTACGATTCTCGGTGCTGTGGACATTGTACTTGGGGAGGTGGACGGCTAATGATACAAGCATTATTACAGTCAGCTCCAAGTACACTTCATTTTTTCATTTTTTTCGGGCTTGCTCTTGCCTTTCTATTTGTCGTTCTAGGCTTCGTTACATATGGCATATTAGCTGAAAGAAAAGTAATGGGATATATGCAAGGGAGACATGGACCGAATCAAGTTGGAGGAAGATTTGGGCTGCTTCAAACGGTTGCAGATGTTCTGAAGCTTCTTATAAAAGAGGATACAATTCCGAAGCTGGCAGATAAACCATTATTCATATTAGCACCCGTTATCGCATTTACACCTGCTTTTTTAATCCTTGCTGCCATTCCTTTTACCGATGCTTTTCAATTTGCTGATATCGGTGTCGGGCTTCTTTATTATATCGCTGTTTCGGGCCTTGCAACAATCGGTGTGTTAACCGGAGGGTGGGCTTCTAATAATAAATATGCACTGCTCGGTGGAATGAGGGCTGCTGCACAGATGATTTCATATGAGATTCCGCTCGTTATGTCTGTTGTCGGTGTTATTTTATTAGCGGGAAGTCTTAATTTAAATGAAATCGTCCTGGAGCAAGAAAATATTTGGTTTATTTTTATCCAGCCAATTGGATTTATCATTTTTTTCATCGCATCTGTAGCAGAGCTGAATCGTACCCCATTTGATTTGCCTGAAGCAGAATCAGAGCTTGTTGCAGGCTATTATGTAGAATATTCAGGGTTTCGCTGGGCATTTTTTATGCTTGCGGAATATGTTTATCTTTTTGCTATGGCAGCGCTCACAACTGTTCTTTTCCTAGGAGGCTGGCATCCTGTTTTCTCTCTGGATTTTATACCTGGAGCTATTTCCTTTGCACTCAAATTTATTGTCGTCGTCTTTATTCTTATTTGGTTCAGAATAACGTTCCCAAGAATTCGAGGCGATCAGCTCATGGAGTTTGGCTGGAAAATCCTTTTGCCTGCTGCACTGGCAAATATTTTTATTACAGCTGTTATGAAAGAGATTTTTTTCTAAATAAGGGGTGGCATAAATGAAAGGTTTAGCAAAAGGGTTAGTATATACGCTTAAAAATTTAACGAAGAAAAAGGTAACGTATGACTATCCAAATGACACGATACCACTGCCAGACCGCTTTCGAGGCATTCAAAAGTTTTACCCGGATAAATGTATTGTGTGTAATCAATGTGTCATCGTTTGCCCGACAGATTGCATTGATCTGACCGGCAAGAAAAACCCTGATCCGAATAAGAGGGGAAAGATAATTGAAACGTATAATATAAACTTTGAAATTTGCATTCTATGTGATTTATGCACAGAAGTTTGTCCCACCGAAGCAATTGTGATGACGAATAATTTCGAACTCGCCGAGTACAGCCGAGATAAGCTTTTTAAAGATATGAACTGGCTTGATGATAACGATACGAATGTCAGGAAGGAGAATAGGGTGTGAGCTTACAAGGGGATCAGCTACCATTTATTATTTTTGCAGTTATTGCGATATACGGCGGGCTTTTTATGATAATGACGAAAAAAGTTGTTCATATGATTATTTCTCTCGTATTCACATTTATTAGTATCGCTTGCCTATACATTTTATTATTAGCCGAGTTCGTTGCTGTTGTTCAGATTTTAATTTATTCAGGTGCCATAACGATTATGATGCTGTTTGGCATTATGTTAACGAAGCATAAAGATGAGACAAAAAAGAAAATAAACTGGAAAAAGAATGTACTCGTGTTTATTAGTATTGTTACTTTTGGAATCGTCGTCTTTCTAGGAATTTATAAATTAGACTTTGGTACAGTGCCGCAAGCATTGCATGAGAATAATACAGAACAAATAGGAATGTCACTCTACTCTCATTACATTATTCCATTCGAGCTGACATCTGTAATCCTTCTGGTTGCCTTAATCGGAGCGATTATTTTGGCAAGGAAAGAGGTGGAAGAGGAATGAGTGGAACACCTTTAGCGGCGTACTTAACATTAGCATTAATTTTATTTTGTATCGGTTTATACGGTGCTCTGACAAAGCGGAATACCGTTATTGTACTCATTTCAATTGAGCTTATGCTGAATGCGGTAAATATAAATCTAGTTGCTTTTAGCAAGTTTGGAATTGTATCTAATATTACAGGGCAAGTATTTACATTATTTACAATTTCCGTTGCGGCGGCAGAAGCAGCGGTTGGTTTAGCAATTCTCTTTGCTTTCTATCGGAATCGGAAAACGGTAAATATCGATGAAATGGATCAGTTGAAATATTAGCTGCTTAAGTGAGGTGAATAGATATTGATGAAACTTGCATTTTTCATACCTTTATTGCCGCTCCTTTCTTTTCTTATTTTATTATTCGGAAGAAAACTGAAAAAAGGAAGTGTATATATAGGAAGCGGATTAAGTGGGCTTGCCTTTCTTTTAGCAGTTTTTCTATTTTTTGAAAAGATATCAAGCCCGGCATATAAAGTGACAACAGCATGGTTAACAATCGGTGAGCTTGATCTTACTATTGGATATGAAATAAATGAACTAAATGCATTAATGCTCCTTATCGTTTCTCTTATTAGCTTTCTCGTCCATATTTATTCAGGAGGTTATATGAGAGGTGACGAAAGGCTTTCTGTTTTTTATGCATATCTCGGCTTATTTACGTTTGCGATGCTCGGTTTAGTTATGACACCGAATCTTCTGCAGCTTTATTTATTTTGGGAGCTTGTCGGTTTAGGTTCCTTTCTATTAATAGGTTTTTACTTCCAAAAAGGAGAGGCGAAGAGGGCGGCGAAAAAGGCATTTATTATGACGAGGATCGGCGATGTCGGTTTATTTGTTGGGATGATTCTTCTCTTCCTTCAAGTGAACAGTTTCGATTATGATGTCATTTTTACAGCTGTTCGTGCTGGAGAGGTCGAAGCCGTGACACTCATTGCCATTCTCTTGTTCCTTGGGGCAGTTGGAAAGTCAGGGCAATTTCCGCTTCATACGTGGCTCCCTGACGCAATGGAAGGACCAACGCCGGTATCGGCACTCATTCATGCGGCGACGATGGTCGCAGCAGGTGTCTACCTAGTTGCAGTCATGTATCCTCTATTTGCAGCGAGCGGGACGGCACAGCTAACTGTCGCAGTAATCGGAGCTTTTACAGCGATATTTGCAGCGAGTATCGCCCTAGTGCAAGAAGATATAAAAAGGGTGCTTGCATACTCGACAATGAGTCAGCTTGGACTTATGATGCTGGCGCTTGGAGCGGCAGGCTATGCGGCAGCTGTCTTTCATCTAATGACCCACGCGTTTTTTAAAGCTTTATTATTTTTAGCGGCAGGAAGTGTGATACATGCTGTACGTACACAAAACTTAAATGAGATGGGCGGACTTTGGAAGAAACTAAAGTTTACACGTTGGCTCTTTCTAACCGGCGCACTTGCGATTACGGGTATCCCTTTATTCTCAGGTTTTTTTAGTAAAGAAGCCATTTTAATTTCTATTTGGAATGATGGCAAGTACGGGCTTTTCTCGCTCGCTGTTATCGTCGTATTTTTAACAGCATGTTATATGTTCCGTCTCTTTTTCCTTATCTTTAGTGGAAGAGAGAAGGGTAGGAATGAAAAGGTAACAGAAGCGCCGCTCTCGATGCTTATTCCAATGACGGTTTTAGCTCTGCTTTCTATCTTTTCAGGATATATCCAGAGCTTTTTAAATAATTGGCTGACAGACAGCAGAACAGTCTTCATACCTATTTGGCTCAGCCCGGTTGTAACAGCTGTATCTCTGGCAGGAATTTTATTGGCCTACTTCATTTACAGCAGAAAAGTCATCCGAAGAGATTGGCTGAGTTCACGCATTCCAATTGTACATGATCTGTTTGTTAATAAATATTACATTGATGAGCTATATGAGAAGACTGTTCTTCAAATTGTAACAAGTATAAGTTCCTTTTGTTTATTGATCGACCGGCTTATTAAAGTTTTAATTACTCTTATTACGATTGTTGTAAAAGGAATTGGTCAAATAGGAGTGAAGGTGCAGTCAGGTCAGGTACAGACATACGGCATGATTGCGGTCATTGGATTAGCTGTTTTAGTAGTCATTTTAGCCTTTACAGGAGGTGACTTTTGATGAATATGCCTTTTCTGCTATCTTTAATTATTTTTTCTCCCCTGATCGGTATCGTTATCCTATCTTTTATAAGGAATAATGATGCAGCTAAAACAGTTGGTATATTGTCTACTATCCCAGCCGTTTTTCTCACGAGCTTTATTTATTTTATGTATCAGAGCGGAGAATCTCTTGAACGCTTTTCGGAGAAAAAACAATGGCTTTCTTTCGGTTCATTTCCTGTTCACTATGAGCTTGCTATTGATGAGTTTTCCCTTATTATGCTTATGTTGACTTCTGTTTTAGCATTATGTTCGAGCATCGCATCCATTTATATTAAAACGGGGTTACGAGCATATTTTATGTTATTTCTTCTGCTCGAAATCGGAATGCTTGGGGTTTTCCTGGCACAAAACCTTATTCTTTTCTTCCTTTTCTTTGAAATAACACTTATTCCGCTGTTCTTCTTAATTGGAAAATGGGGTTATCGTAAAAAAGAAGAGACAGCATTTTACTTTTTAATATATAACGGACTAGGTTCCGCTATATTATTAATCGCTATCTCTGTCTTATTTGCAAAAACAGGAACGGTGAACATTACTGATTTAAAAGAAATAATGGCAGGCACAATGGTATCTGATGAACTGAAACTTGGACTGCTTGTGTCCTTACTCATTGCGTTTGGAGTAAAACTGCCGATTTTTCCGCTTCATAGCTGGGTTATTAAGGTACATTCAGAAGCACCTATACCGGTTGTTATGCTTCATTCAGGGATCCTTTTAAAAATTGGTGCATACGGTCTTATCCGATTTGGGATTGGTCTTTTTCCGAATGAGTTTGAAAAACTTAGTATGATGATAATGATTTTAGGATTAATTAATTTACTTTACGGGGCATTTTTAGCTCTTATTGTGAAAGAGTTCAAAAAAGTACTAGCCTATGCTTCCATTTCACATATGGGAATTATCCTTCTTGGCTTAGGTGCGTTAAATGAAGCGGGTGTACAGGGTGCAATTTTCCAAGTTGTCTCACACGGTATCATTTCAGCTCTCTTCTTTTTCCTTGTTGGTATTATAGCTGACAGAACCGGCAGGACAGATCTTACAAATATAAGCGGATTAGCAAAAGGAATGCCGATTGCAGCAGGATGCTTGCTGATGGCGGGAATGGCATCACTTGCATTGCCGGGAACTTCAGGTTTTATAAGCGAGTTTACAGTCTTTCTCGGGGTTTTTAAGACGATGCCTGTTATTGCAAGTATTGGAGTAATAGCGATCATTTTAACAGCAGTCTACGTGCTGCAGGCGGTTTTAAACATAACATTCGGAAAAGGGAGCAGCTTAAAAGATGTGCGGACATTTGAATTCATGCCGATCCTTTTATTAATAGGGATCATTATAAGTATAGGTATATATCCGAACAGTTTAGCTAACCCGCTTCAGCAAACTGTAGAAACGATTACGAAAAGCTTGGAGGCTGATAAATAATGGATGTAGAAACATTTTTGAGCTTTAATTGGTTTGTAATGATTCCAGAATTTATTATCCTTGGCTTTGCGGCTGCTTTATCTGTAATCGATCTTTTCTTAAATAGAAGAAAGAGCCGGAAATGGCTTGGTGTATGTGGATTACTCGGTATTGTCCTTGCATTTATCAGCCTTCTGTTGCTGGAAAGTAACGGTACTGTTATTTTATATGATACATTTGTCTTCGATTCATTTGCAAAATCATTTAAAGCTTTATTATTAATCGGCACAGCGGTTGTTTTCATTCTTGTTTTAAATGAAAATTGGGACGGATTAGATGAAAAACGGGGAGAATTTTATTATCTTTTTTTAACAGCTCTTCTAGGAGCAATGTTTATGGCATCAAGCCGTGACTTAATTACATTATTTATCGGTCTCGAATTGCTCTCTCTTTCTACTTATATTCTTGTAGGAATAAGAACGAAAAATAAAAAAGCAAATGAAGCTTCCATAAAATATTTTATTAACGGGGCAATTGCTACGGCGATTACACTGTTTGGAATGAGCTATCTGTATGGAATGACCGGCACAACAAGCTTAGATACAATGAAACTCGTTTTAGCTAATGTAAATGAACCAGATCATCTTTATATATTAGCCTTATCTTTTCTAATTATGTTTATCGGATTATCATTCAAAATTGCAACTGTTCCATTTCATATGTGGGCACCTGATGTGTATGAAGGTGCACAAATCTCCGTCACTGCTTTTCTAAGTGTTATTTCAAAAACAGCAGGTTTTATTCTTATCCTGCGTTTGTTTTTAACTGTCTTTGACGTCATTCAAGTAAATCCATCAGAGACGATGCTTACGGCTCTGCAAAGTTTTCTCGTCGTTCTCTCTGCGCTAACGATGATTATCGGTAATACAGTTGCTCTTAAGCAAAAAAATATAAAAAGGATGTTTGCATACTCAGCTATTGCACATGCCGGCTATATACTTGTTGCTTTTTCATCCTTCTCCAATGTATTTTATTTTGATACTATATGGTTTTATTTATTTGCTTATCTGCTCATGAATTTAGGTGCTTTTGCTGTCATTCAATTCGTCTGTGGGGAAGCTCGTACAGATAATATATCAGCATTCGCAGGACTCATAAAACGCTCACCGTATGCAGCGCTGGCGATGACGATTTTTATATTATCATTAGCAGGTATTCCCGGAACAGTAGGATTTATAGCGAAAATATCTATTTTTCTTAGTGCATTAACAGCGAATACACCGCAATTGCTACTGGCGGTGGTTATGATTGGGACGACTATTATCTCTTATATATATTATTTCGGAATTTTGACACAAATTTACTTTCGAGAACATGAAACATATCATAAAATATATATAAGTAAATCTATTTTTATCGTACTTTTTATATGTATAGCAGGAACACTTGTTTTTGGTATATTCCCAAATACAATATACCCACTTTTTTACATCTAATTTTAGTATAATATAATCATAAAGAGGAGAAATCCTCTTTATTTTTTATTAATTTTTAGGGACAAAAACATCTTGAGTTTCATTGAAATAATGGTGTATGATACTGCTTAGTGCATAGTTTTTATGCGCATTTTTCTGGATAGGAACAAGTTTAGAAAAATTTCAGAAATTAAGCTTCAAATTCTGTCTATTTACATAATAGGAGGGATGAGTTTGCCCGATTTTGGCCAGCAGGCACTCATTAGTATGCTCGTAAGCCTTATATTTATCATTGTTACATGGTGGGCATTACAATCGATAAATCTTGAGAAATTTATTAAAGCGGGCAATGTTATTCAAGCAAGAGTACTTCTCATATTACTAACAATTGTAATTGCTTCTATTGTAAGTAATTTCTTCCTAGATTATTTGTTATGGGCACAACAATTGCCATTCTTATTTTGATGTTTACAAACTTTAGGAACTGGGGAAAAGAGCAATGGGTAGATACTAGTAGTATGTCAAACATTGACGACTTTTTCCAAGTATGTAAGCTTCCAATCCGGTAACAATGTTACTAAGGAGAGGAAGTGAATGTTTTGAGAAATAGAAATAATATTATTGCAATTATCATTTTTATTATGTTTGTCACAACTGCTTTTGCAGGTCACCATATTGGGGCTGCAAATAATGAACAAACGTTGGAAAAGCTTGCTCGGGGTATGGAAAATGAAGGTGTCATTATTAAAGAATGGTCGCTTTATACGAAGAAAAGTGTTGACCTAGAAAGTATGGAAAAAGTGAAACAGATGACGGAGCAATTCCGTGATTACACTTGGGCATATGAAGAAAAGGGAGACATTTATAAAGCGATAGGCACAAAAGTAAATAAAGAGAAAAAAGTTACAGAAAAGCTTCAAATTCTGTCTACCCTCAAAAATCATCACTCTGGTTCGTATATCCTTTATGAGTTAAAAGGAAAAACCGGGCAAACAAGCTGGAATGAAATGAATCGGTATTTTAAAAAACAGGCATTTCATATTTTTCAAGAGGAGTTAACTATTTTTTCTTGTATCACTGGGGAAATTGGTGATATGATGGAAGGAGTTTTGTTAACGAAGTCAAATGATTTGCTTAAACAATTTAATGCGTTACCAATTGAACAATTGAATGAAGAAAAGTTTGTCTCGATTTCTGCAAAAACAGAGGAATGGAACGAAAGCATTCCAACGAACAAAGGCAGCATGAACGTACAGATTGCACTAAGGAGTGCGGGATTGGGCGATTTTACTACAGTAGTTGTAGGAACACCAATCATAACGTCTGAATATTAATATAGAGAAATTGGGACGCGGAGGGGAATACTTTGGAAAAAATCATCGTCCGCGGCGGTCGCAAATTAAACGGCACTGTGAAGGTTGAAGGAGCTAAAAATGCCGTTTTACCTGTTATCGCTGCATCCTTGTTAGCTAGTGAAGAAAAAAGCATCATCTGTGATGTACCTACGCTCTCCGATGTGTATACAATTAATGAAGTTCTACGCCATTTAGGCGCAGAGGTCCATTTTGAAAATAATCAAGTGATTGTAGATGCATCAAAAGAGCTATCGACTGAAGCACCGTTTGAATATGTAAGAAAAATGCGTGCATCTGTTTTAGTAATGGGACCGCTTTTGGCACGTAATGGAAGTGCACGTGTAGCATTGCCAGGCGGTTGTGCAATTGGTTCACGTCCTATAGATCAACATCTAAAAGGTTTTGAAGCTATGGGAGCAACGATTAAAGTTGGGAATGGCTTCATTGAAGCTGAAGTGAATGGAAGGCTTCAAGGAGCTAAAATTTATTTAGATTTCCCAAGTGTTGGCGCAACTGAAAATATTATGATGGCTGCTGCACTCGCTGACGGTACTACTGTTCTCGAGAATTGTGCAAAAGAACCGGAAATAGTAGATTTAGCGAATTATCTTAATGCAATGGGTGGAAAAGTAAGAGGTGCAGGAACAGGAACGATTCGTATTGAAGGTGTTCCATATTTAAAAGGTGCCAAGCATACGATTATTCCTGACCGGGTAGAAGCAGGTACTTTCATGGTTGCTGCTGCAATTACCGGAGGAAATGTACTTGTACAAGGTGCTGTTCCAGAACATTTAACATCCCTAGTTGCTAAGATGGAAGAAATGGGTGTTACAATCATTGAAGAAAAGGATGGTCTTCGTGTCATCGGACCAGACGAATTAAAATCAGTAGATTTAAAAACAATGCCGCATCCAGGATTCCCGACAGATATGCAGTCACAAATGATGGCTTTATTACTATGTGCAAGTGGAACGAGTGTCATTACAGAAACTGTATTTGAGAACCGCTTTATGCATGTGGAAGAATTCCGTCGTATGAATGGCAATATTAAGATTGAGGGCCGTTCTGTTATTATTAACGGACCAGGTAAGCTCCAAGGTGCAGAAGTTGCTGCAACTGATTTAAGAGCTGGTGCTGCACTCGTTTTAGCAGGTCTGTGTGCTGATGGTCATACACGTGTAACAGAGCTGAAACATTTAGATCGCGGCTATGTGGATTTCCATCAAAAATTAGCAGGTCTAGGTGCTGATATTGAACGTGTACATGAGAACGCTTCTGTTCAAAAAGAAGAAATTATTACTGACTTAAATGCATAAGCTGAAAAAGAAGTAAGGAATATTCCTGCTTCTTTTTTTGTGTGGAGAAATACTTTCTGAATTTTGGAGACAATGGTTGAATATATCGATTGTGTTAATATTTTAGACCACTTTATTTATTCTTTCTAACATTTTCTTTTTTATCCTCACTTTTTCTTTCTGTTCTTTTTAAAAAGTCATAAAAGCATGTCCACCTCCATATTATTGAATAAATCAACATTCAATCTACTAATTGGAGGGTAAGAGAAAAAGATGAAATCAATGAAACCAATTATCTTCATATTCGCAGCCTTATTCATCATTATACTCATGATTCCGACCATCCTTGTTGCTCCATTTATGGATAAAACGAAAGGGCAGTTAGGGGAAGAATTGCAAACAGTAAAACAAGAGGTACCTGTATTAAAGGAAGCGGGCATATCGATACCGATCTATCGCAGTCAAACACAGACAATTGAAAATGTCGATATTGAAAAATATGTAGTAGGTGTAGTCGCTTCAGAGATGCCTGCAGAGTTTGAAAGTGAAGCATTGAAGGCACAGGCACTTGCGGCAAGAACATACATTGTGAAGCGGTTGATGGGTGGGGAAGCGATGGGTTCTCCGAAAGGAACGATAGCAACAGATACAACAAACCATCAAGTATATAAGAATGAAAATGAGCTCAAAAATTTATGGGGGAAAGACTATGAAAGGAAAAAGAAGAAAATTACTGATGCTGTAGCAGCAACACAAGGTCAAATCTTAACATTTGAAGAGAAGCCAATTGAAGCACAATTCTTTTCAACGAGTAATGGTTTCACAGAAAATTCAGAAGCATACTGGTCTAACTCTTTCCCATATTTAAAAAGTGTAAAAAGTCCCTGGGATAAAGAATCGCCTAAATTCCATGATCAGGTTGTCATCCCTATTCCAACCTTTGAGAAAAAGCTTGGTGTTCATCTCAGTAAAGATAGTTCGGTAGGAAAAATAATTGAAGAGACACCTGGGCATAGAGTGGCGACAGTTGAGATTAACGGCAAAAAATTCTCCGGTAAGGATATCCGAGAAAAGCTTGAATTAAAATCTACTGACTTCCGCTGGGAAATAAAAGGTAATCAAGTCGTGGTTACGACAAAAGGCTTTGGCCACGGTGTAGGCATGAGCCAATATGGAGCAAATTTCATGGCTGAAGATGGAAAAACATATTCAGAAATTGTTCAATACTACTACAAAGGAACAAAAATCTCAGAAGCAGATCCATTTTTAACAAAATATACAGTGAAGAAATAGAAATCAGGACAGTCACTCATTATGTTTATGAGGACTGTCTTTTTTATCCCAGTCTTAACGAGCAGTAAGACTCCCCCTTTAAATTTCTAGGAGTGCAAAGAAGTGAAGT
>NZ_BCVG01000049.1 GCF_001591625.1 Metabacillus fastidiosus NBRC 101226 | reverse complement strand
AAGTGGGAGTCTTACTGATCGTTAAGGCTAGGATAACTTTAAATAGTATAAAGATTGCTTCATAAATTAGCAAGATAGCGGAAAAATTAGAGTTAAGGACCGCAGCTTGTAAATAATAACGGCGAATTTTCATTTTACCTTCTCAGCGATATTTCAATTATATCAGCGATTTTCCTATTTAAAAAGCTGATTATCAGGTTGCACCGTCTAATCAGCTTTTTGTCTTGTTTATTTTTTTACAAAGCCTAACATCATTTCACGGATTAATTTACTTGCTGTGTTAACCGTTTGTTCTGATGGATCGTAAATAGGAGCGATTTCAACTAAATCGCAGCCAACAACATTCACTTCTGAGCGAGCAATTTCATGAATGGAAGCTAGTAATTCTCTTGAAGTAATACCGCCTGCATCAACTGTTCCTGTTCCAGGCGCATGTGCCGGGTCAAGCACATCGATATCGATTGTCACATAAACAGGACGGCCCGCAAGCTTAGGAAGCATTTCCTTTAACGGCTCAAGCACTTCAAATTTAGAAATATGCATTCCAACTTCTTTTGCCCATTCGAATTCTTCTTTCATTCCTGAACGGATACCGAATGAATAAACATTTTTAGGTCCAATTAAGTTGGCGATCTTCTTAATTGGTGTAGAATGTGAAAGAGCCTCTCCTTCAAATTCATCACGTAAATCTGTATGTGCATCCATATGAATAATAGCAAGGTCTGGATACTTACGGTACACCGCTTGCATAACAGGCCATGATACAAGATGTTCACCGCCGATTCCAACCGGAAATTTATTTGCCGCTAAAATTTTCTCAACAAATTCCTCAATCGTATCTAAGCTTTTTTGCGGGTTACCGAATGGAAGCGGAATATCTCCTGCATCATAATATTTTATATCTGCCAGATCACGGTCTAAATACGGGCTGTATTCTTCCAGGCCGATAGACACTTCACGGACACGAGCCGGGCCAAAACGTGAGCCGGGACGGTAGCTTACTGTCCAGTCCATTGGCATTCCGTAAATAACAGCTTCACTTTCTTCAAAATTAGGATGACTTTTTATAAATACATTACCTGAATAAGCTTCATCAACACGCATAATCTTCTTCTCCGTTCTTTCTAGTTTAGTTAACTAAGTCATTTACGAACTTAGGTAAAACAAATGCCGCTTTATGAATATCTTTCGTATAATATTTCGTATCTATTTCATGGAAGCGTTCTTCTCCTACTTCAAGCGGATCATATTTCTTAGAACCGATTGTAAATGACCATAGCCCACTTGGATATGTAGGAATATTAGCTAAATATAGCCGCGTAATCGGGAAAATCTCTTTGACATCTCTCTGAACATTTGAAATAAGGTCTGGTGTAAACCAAGGATTATCCGTTTGTGCTACGAAAATCCCATCGTCTTTAAGCGCTTTTGAAATTCCTGCATAAAAGCCTTTCGAAAATAAGTTAATAGCGGGTCCAACAGGCTCTGTTGAATCAACCATAATAACGTCATACTCATCTTCACTTTTTGCGATATGCATAAATCCGTCACCGACTTGCACATCAACACGGGAATCATCTAATTTACCGGCAATGGAAGGTAAATACTTCTTCGAGTATTCAATTACCTTTCCATCAATATCAACGACAGTTGCCTTCTTCACACTTGGATGCTTTAATATCTCCCGAATAACTCCGCCATCTCCACCACCAACAACTAATATATGTTCAGGGTTTGGATGAGTAAATAAAGGAACATGTGCAACCATTTCATGGTACACAAATTCATCTACCTCTGAAGTCATAACCATACCGTCAAGAAAAAGCATGTTGCCGAATTCCTCTGTTTCCACCATTTCTAACTTTTGAAAATCTGTTTGCTCTGTATGTAAAGTCTGTTTAATTTTCATTGTAATACCAAAGTTCTTTGTTTGTTTCTCCGTATACCAGAGTCCACCCATCATAACCACCCTTTCCATTGTTCCAGCATTTTTCTTTTATCTCGCTTTTTATAGCCGGTAAAAATACTGACTAGAGAGATAAGAGCTCCTTCCGCTGATGGAAGTTTCTTCACTTTTATATCGTACCCGAAATTCGGGAAATTAAAAAAAGGCCAGGTATTTATAAAGGGCGGCAACAAACAATTTTCTCCCGCTTCTAGCAGCTAAACAACATAAAGGAATACGAAAATACCCCTTTTCCACAAAAAAAGTATAGATGAATCTAGCAAAAAAGCAAGAAAAATATTCATTTTTTCATAGATAGTGTTTAAAAAAACTTTAATTATCTCATACTGTTTAACAATATATCATACGGTTAAATAGCGTTTAAAACCTTGAGGTGAACACGTAATGGATATTATTACACCAAAAAGAATTCGAATAACGTTGAAGACAGTACGTGCTTTTATTTTTATAAGCATTTTATTCTTTTTACTTTTTTCATTCATGGCAGGAAGCTTTATTCTATATGCAAAAATACAAGGGCCTCCCTCTTTATCTGTACCGCAAACAACTATTTTCTATGCAGATAATGGCACGAAAATCGGTGAATCCCATAATGGAGAAAAAAGATATTGGGTACAGTTGAAGGATATTTCTCCAAATGTAGTTAACGCAACTTTAGCGATTGAAGATAGAAATTTTTATAATCATAGCGGTTTTGATTATAAAAGAATTGCTGGGGCTGCGATTGCAGATATAAAAGCTTTGGCAAAAGTACAAGGTGCAAGCACTATTACCCAGCAATACGCACGTAATCTATTTCTTGAACATCATAAGACATGGAAAAGAAAAGCATTAGAGGCTTTGTATACAGTTAGAATCGAGCTTAATTACGAAAAAGGTGAAATATTAGAAGGCTACTTAAATACTATTTACTACGGTCACGGAGTATACGGTATCGAAGCTGCGGCTAATTATTATTTCGGGAAAAAAGCAGAAGAGCTAACCGTAGCTGAGGCTGCCCTGTTAGCAGGCATTCCAAAAGGGCCTAGTGTATATTCCCCTTATATTGATGAACAGAAATCATTAGATAGAAAAAATGTTGTGCTGCAAACAATGAAGGAAGCAAAATTCATTACGAAGGAGCAGCATGAGAAAGCCTTAATCGAAGATATAACATTCAGAACAAGAAAAGGAAATGCTCAAAATCGTATCGCTCCATACTTTCATGATTCAGTTATGAAAGAGGCAGCAAATAAATTAAACATTGATGAACAGCAAATTAGAACATCCGGTTTAAAAATCCATACAACCCTTAATCAGAATATGCAAGAGATTGCAGAGGAAGTTATAACTAAATCAATTGATACTAATTCTCTTATTCAAACTGGCTTCATTGCTATGGACCCGAATACAGGAGAAGTAAAAGCACTTGTCGGCGGACGTAATTATGAGGAAAGCCCTTTTAATCGCGTAACACAGGCTAAAAGGCAGCCTGGTTCAACAATGAAGCCTATCCTCTACTATGCAGCTGTTAACACTGGCTTTACACCTTCTACAGTAATGAGAAGTGAGCCGACTACCTTCCAATATGATGATGGACAGTCTACTTATAAACCAAGTAACTATAATGATTATTACGCAAATGACTTGATTACCTTATTAGAAGCAATGGCACTTTCCGATAATGTGTACGCTGTAAAAACTCATCTTTATCTGGGCATGGATGAATTAATTAAAACGGCTAAGCAATTAGGAATTAACACAAAGCTAAACAAAGTGCCGTCGCTTGCACTGGGAACTTCACCAGTTCGGTTAATCGATCTTGTAAATGCTTATGGAATAATCGGAAATGGCGGCAAACGAATCGAACCTGTTTTTATAAAGAAAGTGGAAGATGCCAATGGAAATGTGTTGTATGAAGAAAAGAAAGATCAAGAACAGATTTTAGATGAAGATGCAGCATTTGTAACGACACATATGATGACTGGTATGTTTGATAAGCGATTAAATTCTTATACATCTGTAACCGGGCAAGGTGTCGCTAATATGTTAACAAGAGATTATGCCGGAAAATCTGGAACGACAGAAACAGACAGCTGGATGGTCGGCCTGACACCTCAGCTTGTAACAGGTGTATGGACTGGTTATGATAAAGGAAAATCAATCAATATTGTTGAAGAAAAAGGCTATTCAAAATTAATCTGGGCAAAATTTATGGAAGAAGCACTCAAAAATAAGGCTTCTAAAAAATTCAAGCCATCTAACGGAGTTATCGGGGTCTATATTAATCCCGAATCAGGAAAAATTGCTACAGAAGACTGTCCAACAGAACGTCTCACATACTATATTGCAGGTACTGAACCAGTTCAATATTGCAAAGCACATATCGGGGAACAAAAAAATGATAAACAAGAAAATAGTCAGAGTGATACAAAGAAGACATGGTATGAAAAAATATTCAAGTGGAACTAAATATAAAACGGTTACATTTCTTTCTTTTATTGAAAAAGGCTGACAAATAATTGTCAGTCCTTTTTCGTGTCCTAGTTTTACAACTGCTTCTAGTCTACTAATTTTACTGTTTAAGCTCAAGAATTTAACAAATCATTCACATTATTGTCACATTTTCGACAAAAATGAATTTATTCCCAGTTATATTAAAACTGAAAATTTATTTCACAGTCAAACCAGTCTTTAATTCTTCGTTTGAACGTTCCCACATTCCTATATCATGCTTTTTCAAGAAGCTTTCGAGAATCTTCTTTGAACGGTCATCCATAATATCCACAATAATATGTCTTTTTATTGATTTATCCATTCGATTGACATGCTCAGGAAGCGATTTATATCCTCTTCTAATTTCTCTATCGACAGTCAGTTCACAAGCAGTTACACCCGCATAATACGGTCCTTCTTCTTTACGGTCAATCGTTATCCAAACTAACCAATATGGTTTGCCATTTGGCACATCTTCTTTGTTCGGTAAAAATTTAATACCCTTTTCAACAACACTTCTTGCATGCATCGCTCCAATATCAACGAATGCTTCATCATTTTCTATATCGATAAAAACAGGTGAAACATTATCCAGGCTCAGTGCCCCAATACCAAAGCCTCCATGACCATCAGTCGGGTCATTTTTTATAATATTAAAACCAATACTTTTCTTCTTTTTATTTTCTTCCATCATAAAGTCCCCCTTTAAAATCAATTTTTCATCTTCATCCTTTTTCTAAATTTAAAGCTAAAATATTATTTTGCGATAAAAGGACTCAAGATTAAATTAAATAATGTTAAAATGATTTCCATGCCATTATTTATCAATGGATGAATCGTATATTGATCCAGTGGAGTAATAACGAGAATGAGAAAAACAACGATTGCATAGTTTTCATACTGTGTCATCTTAGCACGTGTATTTGCTGACACTAGGTCTTGAATAATCCGATAGCCGTCAAGCGGTGGCAGAGGAAGTAAATTAAAAATAAATAAAAGAATATTTAAGTTTATTAGAATAGTAAAAAATTGTTCTAATCCTTCCACCATATATACCGGTAAAAAACTGAGCACATTTGTAGAAGCAAGAACTACAAACATAGCCATCCCGATAAATGCAATAACGAGATTACTTAAAGGTCCAGCAACTGAAACAAGTATCCCTGCAAGACGCGGATTTTTGAAGTAGAAGCGGTTTACAGGTACAGGTTTTGCCCAGCCAAATCCCGCAATGAAAATAAGTATCGTTCCGAATGGGTCTAAATGGGCCAGCGGTGACAATGTTAATCTTCCCTGATCTTTCGCTGTCGAGTCACCAAATTTATATGCAACATAGGCATGAGCAAATTCATGAACCGTAAATGCGATCATAAGTGCAATAATAACATAAGGTATGTATTCTAATGGGAAAGCTAAAAATGATTCCATTAATTTCTCCCTACAACAATTAAGATTTTTACAAATAAAGTATACTAAATTTTAAATAAACTTACACCTTTTTAAAAATAGGAGCTGTCTAACAAAAAGTCTGCAGACAGCATCGCTAAGTCTATATAAGTACAACTAACTTCATCTCACCGAACAATCATATCGAAATGAAGTAAGATTTATACAAAATTATTAATTAAGGATCTCTTTCCGGACATCTTTTAACCTTTCAATATAGTGATATGCTTCAGCTATTTCTTCCTCTGTATATCGCTGTTTGCTTTTTAAAGTAAACACTTTTTCCGTTACTTCTTCACGATCTAACTCTCCAAAATAAAGAACAGTTGAAACAAGCTCTAAAAATCGGGAGTTTTGTTCATTTAAATTCTGTACACAGTTCGGAAGGGTCGGCATATTTAAATTATAGTGGCTTAAAAACTCATTTCCATCATCTGTTAAAGAATACCGATACTGTATATAGCCGCCTTTCTTTTCTTTCGTTTCACTTAAAAAGCCCAGATTGCAAAGCTCCTCTACACGAAGTGTTAATTCCTCAGAATATGGACCATAGAAATGGAAATTATATTTCTCATAAAAAGGATAATTCATTTTCTTTGCGATATAAATCATCTTTTGGAGTTTCTTTCGACCGATAATTTCCCCAGAAGATGAAAAAACTTTCATTAACTTTGCATGTTCTTGCATTAGCACCCCATCATCACCTAACCTTTTTCATCCTTTTTCCATCCTAATTCTCTAATCTCTATTTATCCTGTTTAATAATTCGAGAATTTCCTTTTTTGCTTTGCTGTTTGTTGATAGATCTTCAAGCAAATCTAACGGGTAATATAATTTATGATCTGTCCTTCTTTTTCCTGAAATAGCATCTACAATTTCAGATTCCCTTGAAAGCTCACGAATCTCCCCATTTGCTTTAAGTAAATGAATAGGCAGACGTTCCTCTTCTTCCCCAGGACGATAAAAATCGTAAGGCAGATCAGAAGATGAATCTATTACTAAATAATAATCTGGATCAATTCCTGCCTGCTTAAACAATTTATTTAACTGTAATAATGTCATCATTTGTTCATTTGGATTAAATTCTACAAATTTAAATAAATCCCTATTAATAAATCTGCTGCAAAGATCATTTAAAATAATATCTTCTTCTTCCTGCCAAGCCTGAAAATAGTAAAACATAATGGATTCATCCAGTTTTAAATAATCTTTTACATCTACTTTATCTTCAAATAATGAATAAAAATGGAGTGGATGATGCTTAAATGAGTACTTTTCTTTATAGAGCTGCTTTGCCCTGTGGAGGATTTTCGTTAAGATGACTTCCGCACTTCTCGTAACAGGGTGAAAGTAAACTTGCCAGTACATTTGATATCTGCTCATAATATAATCTTCTACAGCATGCATTCCACTGCTTTTAATGACAACTTGATCTTCACGGGGCCTCATGACACGTAAAATTCTCTCCATGTCAAAATGACCGTAGCTCACCCCTGTATAATAAGCATCCCGCTGCAAATAATCCATCCGATCAGCATCAATCTGGCTGGATATTAAACTAATAACCTGTTTATTTCCGTATGTTTTTGCAATCACTTCTGCTACCTTTTTAGCAAAATCTGCTCCAACAGTTCGTAAAACAGCATTCACTTCTGTTTCTCCAAGTATAATTGCCCGTGTAAAGTCCTCATGGTCCAAATGAAATACTTTTTCAAAGGAATGCGAAAAAGGACCATGTCCCAGATCATGTAGCAATGCTGCACATAAACATAATAAACGGTCATCATCATTCCATTCTTTACGTCCTTTGAATACATCATCGACGATGCGTCGGACAATTTCATATACACCTAGTGAATGGTTAAAACGGCTATGTTCAGCACCATGAAATGTTAGATATGTAGTCCCTAATTGACGAATTCGACGTAATCTTTGGAATTCCTTTGTTCCAATTAGATCCCAAATCACTTTATCACGAACGTGAATATAGCGGTGAACAGGATCTTTAAACACTTTTTCCTCAGACAATTTACTATTTGTCATTGCCTTCCCTCTTCCATTCGTTCATTCTTGAAACTTGACTCTATTATATCGCTTTCTAGACGACAATTACACTTTAAAACACTACTTGGAAAGGTCAGACAAATTAACATTAAAAAATCACCATTGCTTATTGCCCAACAAAGGTGATTTTATTTATTTATTTTTTTATCAATTTTTTCAATTAATTCATCTTCGTTTGGCGCTGATAACGGACGATTATTAACAAATGCGAATGATTTCTTTCTCCCTGGACCACAGTATGATTGACATCCGATACTAATTTCTGCCTCTGGGTCTAGTTTCTCTAAACGAGGCACTAATGTTTTAATATTTGTAGCCTGACAATCATCGCATACTCTAAATTCATTTGCCATTACAATTTACAGCCCTTTCTAAATTACAAATAAACCTATCCGATATTTTACCTTTAATTATATTCCAATGCAAGCAAAGAACAGCTTCTAAAAAATTCATAGATTAAAATTTTCCTAAAAAAGACTATTATCCTCTTAAGATTTCTGTATAAAAATTATTTATTCGGACAAAATGATAACAAAACTAAATGGTTTACACCACCATTTACAGCAATTTTAATATGGGAGTTGAGGATATGAAAGTGAGACAAGATGCTTGGTCACAGGAAGATGATTTATTATTAGCTGAAACAGTTTTACGACATGTTCGTGAGGGTAGTACACAATTAAACGCCTTTGAGGAAGTTGGAGACAAATTAAATCGGACATCAGCTGCATGCGGATTCCGCTGGAATGCAGTCGTACGTCATGATTATGAAAAAGCACTTCAATTAGCAAAGAAACAAAGAAAGCAAAGAATGCGGACACTTGGAAAAGGACAGCCTGTGAAAAAGCAATTACTTTATTCACCGCCTGAAACAAATCTGCCAATGATAGACGGTGAAAAAGAAGATAAAACAATGATGGAAGCTCTAGAAAAATATATGTCAGATTCTATGTCTCCTAGCTTTGAAATGGAGCCTGAGCAAGAGGAACGTTCTGAAAAAGAAGATTTTTATTATTCCGTTCCCCAGCAGGAAAATATTTCGCAGGAATTAACGATGGAACAAGTTGTTTCATTCTTACAGTCTTATAAAACAAATAATATTCATACATCCGTACTTATCAGTGAAAATGACCGATTAAAGAGAGAAAATAATCAGCTCGCATTGCAGAATGAAGAGCTTGCAAAAAAAGTGGAGAAATTAGAACAGGATACTGTGACAGTCCAGGAAGACTATGAAACATTAATGAAAATTATGAACCGTGCAAGAAAACTAGTATTATTTGAGGATGAAGACCGTCTTTCTACAACTTTCAAAATGGACCGGAATGGAAATTTGGAGAAATTAGCGGAATAGATTAATATCACCTTCACATAAATCGTGGAGGTGATATTATTTAATTGAAACCAAATGCAGTATTTCAACGTATTACATTATATATTAGCTTCAAAGATTGGTGGAAAATATAATGGAATCAAAAGACTGGTTATTACAGGAATTACAGGAAATTGAGAAATGGGAAAATGACCAAAAGGGATTATGGTTTTGGGAAAAGATTGGCCGCCTTCCATTTAAGCTGCTTGATAAGATTACACCTGAATTTATTCAGAAAAAGATTGGCTTATTATTGGACGAGCTGGGGAACTTTATCCAAAATGGCGGAAAATATTTAACACAGGAAAAGCTTGTCATCCAAAAAGCACAAAAATATGCGGAAGACAGCAGTATAGATTCTCCGAAGCAGCTTGCATTACTGCCTATTCATACTATGGATCAAATTAGCGAAGATTTAAAAAAAGGAAGAGAAACAGTCGCAACATTACAAGGTGCTACAACTGGTATTGGCGGTATTTTTACACTTGCCATTGATATTCCAATATTATTAGGACTTTCATTAAAAACATTACAAGAAATTGCGATTGCTTACGGCTATGACCCTACTGATCGAAAAGAGCGTGTCTTCATCGTAAAATGCCTTCAGTTTTCATCAGCAGATATCGTTGGAAAAGAAGCCATTTTAAACGAGCTTGCCGGCTTCAATGAAAGAAAGCAATCAAAAGAAGTTATGTCCCAGCTCCAAGGCTGGCGTGAAGTGGTTTACACATACCGGGATAATTTCGGCTGGAAAAAATTATTACAGATGGTTCCGTTAGCTGGAATGGTATTTGGAGCCTTTACAAATCGCTCCATGATACGAGACCTTTCAGAAACTGGAATGATGCTTTATCGAAAACGAAGAATTTTGGAAAGATTAAATGAAGAAAATGAATTGACTGAAATTCCAGAAAAGCTTTGACCTCACAATGTTTCTGCATATGTGAGGTCAGATAATTATTTTCACATGACAATATTAAACTTATAGTTCCGTTTCCTTTTCTTCAAAAACCTTGTTATTTCTTTCATATATCTTAATTAGATTTTCTCTTAAAAGCTCTTGTTCTTCCGGAGTTAACGAAGAAGAGTACATTGTGTCGGAATGATTTTTTAATATATTTAAAAGTTTTAACATTAATTGCTGAACTGTAATCGGCTCAGCAATTAATTCACTTAATGAAGCCATTGTACTAGGAATAATTTTGGGGAATATAAATTTTGTCTCTGTATTTTTTAATGATTTATCATAAAATTGGCCGATAAGTTCTGCCCGCTCTGCCCCGCTGCCTGCGACACAGAGATATACCTGCACAGCTACCCCATTCCTTACTCTTCTTTGCGAAATACCTGCAAACTTCTTCCCATCCACACTTAAATCATAACTTCCTGGACAATAAGACCCAATAATTTCATAAGCTTCTACTTTAATATTATAATCCGCTAATAATTCTTGAATTAAAAATAACATCGCATCATAGCCGCGATTAATGTTAATTCCCTTTTCTACATCCGGGAAAATGAGTGATATGTTTAAAACAGTCTCATCCAATACGACTGCAAGACCACCGGAGTTACGAACGATTACTTTATACCCTTCTGTCTTTAAATACTCGATCCCCTCTTTTAAAAAAGGCAGCTTAGTATCCTGAATGCCGAGAACAATAGTATTATGATGAATCCATGACCTCATAACAGCCGGTGACATACCTTTGCCCGTTGAGGCACATAATGTATCATCTATTGCAAAAGACTGACGCGCATCAAAATCCGGACCTAGTGTTGATTGGTCAATAATCCGCCATGTCTGCTGATCGATAAGAGAATTTCCAAATTCAAATATATCCATATTTTTTTCACCTTAATTATATTTATCCCAGCCTTAATGGGCAGTAAGACTCGCGCTTCAACATTCTAAGAATTCGAAGAAGTTAAGCGAGAGATTAACTGCCCATTAAGGTCCGATTGGTTCAATTAACTATCGATGGGAGATGAGAAAAAACCCACCGATGGAAGTTCCACTTTATTATTATTCTATTATATCATAAATTCACAGTATTAAAGACAAGAAGACACAAGGATTGCGCCTCCTCGCCTTTCCATTATAAAGCTTGAGCAGCTGTTATTATTGCAAGCTTGTACACATCTTCTTCATTGCATCCACGGGACAGATCATTTACTGGCTTATTTAAGCCTTGCAGGATCGGTCCTACAGCCTCAAAATTTCCTAAGCGCTGGGCAATTTTATAACCAATATTACCTGCTTCGAGACTAGGAAAAATAAAAACATTAGCATCCCCTTTTATAACAGAATCAGGAGCTTTTTTTTCAGCAACAGATGGGACAAAGGCTGCATCAAATTGGAATTCCCCATCTAATACAAGATTTGGATCTATTTCTTTTGCAATCTTTACTGCCTCAACAACTTTTTCTGTTTCAGGAGATTTAGCTGAACCTTTTGTTGAAAAGCTCAGCATCGCTACTCTCGGCTCGATATTAAACATTTTAGTAGTATTCGCGCTTTCAACCGCAATTTCGGCTAAATCACTCGCCTCTGGTGAAATATTAATTGCACAATCAGCAAAAACATATTTCTCCTCGCCGCGTACCATAATGAACACGCCTGATGTTTTCTTTACTCCCGCTTTTGTTTTTATTATTTGTAAAGCCGGACGAACAGTCTCTGCTGTCGAATGTGCCGCCCCGCTCACAAGACCATGTGCTTTTTCAGTATAAACAAGCATTGTGCCAAAATAATTTTCATCAAGTAATATTTTTGCTGCCTCTTCTTCTGTTGCCTTCCCCTTGCGTCGTTCAACAAAAGCTTGAATAAGTTTATCTATTTCAGGGTAACTATGCGGATCATATATTTCAACACCATCAAGATTAATATTTAATCCTTCTGCTTTTTTATTAATCTCTTCTTTATTTCCAATCAACACTGGTGTTAAAATACTTTCTTTTGCTAAACGGCCTGCTGCTGTCAAAATGCGATCATCTGAACTTTCTGGAAAAACAATTTTTAAATTTTGACCGGTTACTTTTTCTTTTATCATTTTAAATAAATCTGCCACAGCAATCCCTCCATATAAAACTTCGGAACAAATTCTTCCTATTATTAGAATACTCTACTTACAGCCTTTTTCAAACATACCAATTTTATTGCATTTTCTAAATCGTAATGCTTACTAAATAGTTCATGTTTTGTACAAGATTAGCAGGGACAAACTATGTTATAGTTAAAGTATAAATATTTAAATATTTAAGGAGTGAAAAGAAAGATGAATGAAGCAGCAAAAACATTAGATGGCTGGTATTGTTTACATGATTTCCGTGCAATTGATTGGACTATTTGGAAAACACTAAGCAGCGATGAGCGTCAAGCAGCAATTGATGAATTCTTAGGATTATTAGAAAAATGGGGAGCAGTAGAAAACAAAGGTGAAGGAAGTCATGCACTTTATTCTATCGTTGGTCAAAAGGCAGATATTATGATTATGCTTCTTCGTCCAACAATGGAAGAATTAAATGAAATTGAGCTGGAATTCAGCAAAACAAAGCTTGCAGACTATACATTACCTACATATTCATACGTTTCTGTTGTCGAACTCAGCAACTACTTAGCTGGTGAAAGCAATGAGGACCCTTATCAAAATCCTCATGTTCGCGCGAGACTTTATCCGGAATTACCTAAATGGAAATATTCTTGTTTCTATCCGATGGATAAACGCAGAACATCAGAAGATAACTGGTATATGCTTGGAATGGATGAGCGCCGTGAGCTAATGAAGAGCCATGGTTTAATTGGTCGTTCTTATGCTGGTAAAGTAAAACAAATTATTACTGGTTCTGTTGGATTTGACGATCATGAATGGGGCGTTACACTATTCTCTGACGATGTTCTTCAATTTAAAAAACTTGTCTATGAAATGCGTTTTGATGAAGTAAGTGCAAGATATGCAGAATTTGGTTCATTCTTCATCGGAAACATTTTAGAACCTGAAAAAGTAAATTCTTTTTTACAGATCTAATTTCAACAGCAGAATGATCATTATGATTATTCTGCTTTTTTATTTTTTGTCTCCTTCTTCAAACAAATGAATCATAACTTCTTTTCCCTAATCGTACGTTTATAGGGCTGTCCAATAAGTCCCTAATAAGTGTTAAAAGCTGAAAGGCCCTGTCACCAAATCCTTGATTTTACTGGATCTCCATAACAGGACCTTTCAGCAGGATGTCCCAAAAGGGTTGCTTTTTACCCTTTTGGGAGACTCCTTATAAGTGTTTAATAGCAGCTATGGCAATGAGAGCCCATCCTGCTAGGAAGGCAACACCACCCAAAGGAGTAATCGCTCCAAGTACTCCGATTTGTGTCACACTTAATATGTACAAGCTTCCTGAAAAAAGGAGAATACCGATAAAAAATAACCAGCCGGCAGTTGAAATCATGCCAATCTGTGGAAATTTACTCAAAAGAAAAGCAGTAACAAATAAACCAACTGCATGAAACATTTGATATGTAACAGCTTTTTCCCATATTTTTATATACTTTTCTGATAATTTACCTTCGAGTCCATGTGCTCCAAATGCCCCTAATGCAACAGCTAATAAGGCATGAACAGCACCGAAAATTAAAAATAGCTTCATTTTCAAAACAGCTCCTTTTCTTATTCTCCTTCTATTTTACTTGAATAGACATTAGTTCCTCTACTCATTATCCGAAATAGATGTTAAGCATTTGTTAACTTTTATACTCAGTTTCCTATCATATAAAGAGATTTCAAAATACAAAAAGGACCTCTAAAAGGTCCATCCATTAAAAATCAAAAATTGAGTCTCCGTTCCCATCCTCTTCTTGCACACGGCTTACTGTTTTAGACCCCATCATTTTTTGAAGCTCTATTTGATTAAAATCTTTAAGCGGCTGTGAATGTTGGATGACTTGTTCTGTCTTCTCTCCTAATATAACTTCACAAAGGGAATGAATAATCGAGATATGTTCACGAATCTCTTTCTCATCACTCATTGTTTTCGCTTTTTGTAGTTCTTGCTCCATTTTTAAAAGCAGTTTTGATACATGAATATTCAAGCTCTCTCTTCTCCTTCACCCGTTCTTTTTCTCATATTTTAAACAGTCCATCCCCGAGGCTTTTCTTACACTTACAGAAGGCCTAGCGGCAGACTTAAAACCATATGCTTTGCAGCCATTCGGAAATTTAGGATCCCAAGTGACGTAGAAATACTTGCATGTTATACAATTAACCGGACTCTCCCTTTTCACCATTCAGCCTCCAAATAGTCCTACTTATTTAAACACCAATGAATTTCTCCTCTATTATGCTTTCTGAGGAATTCATTCGCCTTTGAAAAAGGTTTGCTTCCGAAAAAGCCTTTTCTCGCAGAAAAAGGACTAGGATGAGGTGATTCAATAATAAGATGCTTATTTGAATCAATCATTTTCTTTTTTTCTTGTGCATGCTTTCCCCAAAGAAAGAAAACAACTGGTTCAGGATGATGATTCAATTTTTTAATAACCTCATCAGTGAAAATTTCCCACCCTTTGCCTTTATGCGAATTAGCTTCTCCTTTTCTCACTGTTAAAACAGTATTCAGAAGAAGAACTCCCTGCTCACTCCATGATAACAGAGTTCCATCCTTTGGAGGTATACAACCTTCATCATTCTCCAGTTCAATAAATAAGTTTCGAAGTGATGGAGGATGTTTTACTCCAGGTTGAACAGAAAAACTTAAGCCATGTGCCTGTCCCTCCCCATGGTATGGGTCCTGTCCTAAAATGACAACCTTTACTTCAGAATAAGGAGTCTCATTCAAAGCTTGGAAAATACTATTTACAGGGGGATAAATCGTTTTTGTTTCATATTCTTCTTGTAAAAATTGCTGTAAATTCACAAAATATGTCTTATTAATTTCTTCTTTCAATAACTCCTGCCAATCATTTTGTAAGATTAAATTCAATCCTTTCACCAGCTTTCACTAATTTTGAAAATAAAGGCTCTCCATCCCAAACGATTTCACTTTTTGCTTCTCTTAACTTCATTTTTGGCTCTGCTAATAGAACAAAAAAGTTTTTTGCCGGTAATATTCCGAGCTGATGCTTTTTACATAATTTTTTCAAAAATCCTTCTCTTCTCGTATTTAACTGAGCAGACTGATTATTACCAGCTTCAGAAAAGGCATAAATAACACTAGCAACAGGAACACGTTTGATTACAAATTTTTCTGCAACCCTTAAAAAGAAATCCCAATCCCAGTAATTATGCACTTCTGGGTCAAATAAACCTATTTCTTCATGAATCTCTCTTCTATATAAGCTTCCTGAAGGAACATAAGTGGAAAATTCCCTCATCCCTTTAAGGTCAAATTCATAAGCAAATAGTCTCCTCGAAACAGGGAAACGAATATTTTCCTTCTCCATAAAATCAACTATTTCTGCATCGGAATAAACAAAATCAGCATCATGAAGGGCATTTGCCATTCTTTCGATATGTCCCTTTGTTAAATAATCATCATCATCACAAAGCATAATAGCATCACCGGCAGCCCGCTTAATCCCGATATTTCTAGCATGAACATGTTTCATATTTTCCACTAAATTATAAATCGTAATCGGCAAATCTGAATAAATTTCCGCTAAATCTTCGATAGATTCTCCGCAGTCATTTACGATAATGATTTCATAAGGCAAAACAGTTTGATAACGAATGGATTCTAACAATTCGGCTAACGCATATTTTCTATTAAATGTTGTAATTACAATTGATATTTTCAAAATATTAACCTTCTTTACATTTTTTCTCTTCACATATATTATTGGCTTCAAACCATTTATTATAATTTTTTTGATTTCTCGACAAAATTAGACTAGTTTCGTTATACTACATATTAAGGAAAATTGCTAATAAAGGAAAGCTTCAATCAGTGGGGTTCTTTCCCCGCTGATTGTTAGATGAACTTATCGGACCTTTACAGGTAGTTTGTCTGTCGCTTATAGACTTCCTTGCTTTTCACTCTCTTGAAGCGGGAATCTTACTGCCCGTTAAGTGTGAGGTAAATCATTTTTAATAAATTAATGGAGGAACTCATATATGTCATTAAATAAAGCTTTAACAATTGCAGGTTCTGATAGCAGCGGTGGAGCAGGTATTCAGGCTGATTTAAAAACATTTCAAGAGCATGGTGTTTACGGAATGACTGCATTAACTGTAATCGTTGCAATGGACCCGCATAACAGCTGGAATCATCAAGTATTTCCTATCGAGATTGAAACGATTAAATCCCAGCTTGCTACAATTATTGAAGGTGTCGGTGTTGATGCATTAAAGACTGGAATGCTTCCGACTGTAGAAATTATTGAGCTTGCTGCTGAAACAATTAAAAAACATCAGTTAAGAAATGTTGTTGTTGATCCAGTCATGGTTTGTAAAGGGGCAGATGAAGTTCTCTATCCGGACCATGCGAAAGCATTACAGGAAATATTAACACCAGTCGCTACTGTCATCACTCCAAACCTTTTTGAAGCAGGACAGCTAAGTGGACTCGGAACAATTACTACTGTAGAAGAAATGAAAGCTGCAGCTATAAAGATTCACGAACTTGGAGCAAAATACGTTCTAGTAAAAGGCGGAAGCAAATTAAAACATGAAAAAGCAATCGATGTTCTTTATGATGGGGAAAAAATAGAAATTATTGAAGGGGAAAGAATTGAGGGCGGCTATACTCATGGAGCTGGCTGCACATATTCTGCAGCGATTACAGCTGAGTTGGCAAAAGGTGCTTCTGTAAAAGAAGCAATTTATTCTGCTAAGAAATTTATTACAGCTGCAATCCGTCATTCTTTCGCACTTAATGAATACGTTGGTCCAACAAATCATGCTGGCTTAAGATTATTTGAAGTAAAGTGAAATTTCCAGGAATAACGGAGTATAATCGATATACTCCGTTATTTTTGTTGTTTTATGTAGGATTTTCACTGTTTCACGTGAAACATGGCGAATTTTGTATATTTTTCAGGCTATTATCCCCTTTCTCTAAAAATTTATAATAAATTCCATTGAAAATTCAGATATTAACAACATAGTTATCCACTTAGGAACAGTTTATCCACAATTTTTATCCACATATCCACAGGTGTAATCCATATTTTGTATAGGAACAATTATTCCCTACTATATATATTATCTCTTTATCTAATTACTCACAATTTATACACAGGAAATGCTTACCTTTGTTAATAATTAAAAAGCCGAACACCAAAATGAATCAGCATTCGACTTTATTTGTTTATTTCTTCACTTCTATTTGATGTTCTTCATGTTCATGTAATCCTTCATCATTCTCAACATGAATCTGAATCTTATAATTTCCCGCTTCTGTAAAATTATGCTTTGCTTTATATTCTCCTGCGGCAGACTCGTCGGCATCAATCCATTCATGTTTTTCCAGTTTGCTATCGTTCCAAATCTCATAGCGAACTTTCGCTTTCTCTAACGGTTTATTATCCTTTTGTAAATGTACAGAAAGCTCTGTTTCTCTTTCCACCTGCACATTTTCTAAGGCTGCAAAATGCATTGCAAATCCTTCAGTATGAGCATGCTCCCCATTTGCCTCATTTTCATGCTCATGTTTTTCTTCCCCATCCTTTATACCTTCACCAACTGTAACCGATTTTTTCGGCATTGTATGCATATCCCTTGCTGTTACATGAACCTGTACTGTAAAGAGGCCATTATGTTCAAATTTTGTCTGTGCCTCATAAGAGCCATCACCATTATTTTTTGCTTTAATCGTATTACTCTCTTCTTTCTTACCTTCTTCCCATATTTCAAACTCTACTTCATCTGCGTCTGCTACTTTTTCATCCCCTTGTGTTACAACTGCTTTCATTTCAACCTTACTATTTACTTCAGCAGTTTCAGGGACATCCAGTTTTACTTCAATCGCTTTTGGTACTTCCTTTGTTTCTTCCTTTCCATTACATGCCGCTAACAAAACTAACATAGATACTAATAAAAACATCGATAATTTCCTTCTCATCTTCTTCCTCCAAACTCAGTTTCTAGACGTAGTTATTTCCCTTCTTATCTCTCTTACATAAGGAGATATACAGAAAAGGTCAATTATAAGAAGAACTTAAAGTTAAGATTAAATGATTATTGTGAAGTTTGTGTGAGAAAATAAAAATACCTGATTCCTTTTATATAGTATTAACTATATTGTAAATACTTTCGGAATCAGATATCTATCCTATTTTAAACTAATTTCTTCTGCTTCGTCTCATCCCCCAGCAGTAATACAGCTAATGCTCCAATAAAAATTGCAATACAGAAAATAAGGAAAATAATATTGATAGTAACTCCAGCAGTCACTAAATAACCGACTAATAACGGACCTAAAATACCCCCAACTCTTCCAATAGCAGCCGCTGTTCCTGAGCCTGTCCCACGTATTTCAGTCGGGTAATGTTCCGGTGTATAAGCATACAAAGCACCCCAGGCACCAAGATTAAAGAAAGATAGGAAAATACCGGAAGTTAATAGAAGAGCCAGCCCTTCTGCATTTCCAAAGAAATAAGCACTTAAAGCTGTTCCAGTTAAATATGTAATCAATACAAATTTACGTCCGAAACGCTCAATTAAATATGCTGCACTGAAATAACCAGGCAGCTGTGCAACGGTCATGATAAGTACATATTCAAAACTCTGAATTAAGCTGAAACCTTTCATTACCATGACACTTGGCAGCCATAAAAACATACCGTAATAAGAAAATACGACTGAAAACCATAAAATCCAAAGCATGGCAGTTTGCTTCTTATACGACTTTGCCCAAATTTGGCCTATTTTCTTGAACATTGGCTCCCTTTGTTCCGACTTCCCTTTTATCGCTTGGAACTTCGGAGAATCCGGTAATTTCAAACGTAAATAAAGAGCATAAAACGCAGGTAGAGCACTTAATAATAATGCGGCCTGCCAGCCGAAGCTCGGAATAACAAAATAAGAGATTAAGGCAGCAATAAGCCAGCCCCCTGCCCAAAAACTTTCAAGTAAAACGACAACTCTGCCTCTTTCATGTGCTTCCACACTTTCTGAAACGAGTGTTGAAGCAACAGGCAGTTCACCCCCGAGACCCATCCCGATGAAAAACCTTAAAACAAGGAATAATGCTAAAGTTGTTACCAGTGCTGATAAGCCGCTCCCAATAGAAAATAATAATAATGTAATAATAAAGACTTTTTTTCTGCCTATACGGTCAGCCATCAGTCCAAAAAGTAATGCTCCGACAGCCATACCAATTGAATTTACGCTCCCAATCCAGCCCATTTGCGTTACGGATAAACCCCAGTCCACTTTCAGTGCTGCGATAACAAAGGACAGAATCCCAACATCCATCGCATCAAACATCCAGCCAAGACCGGCAATACCGAGCAATTTCTTCTTTGAAATTTCAGTTGTTTTGCTCACTTTCTTTTTCTCCCTTTCTATACTTTCTACATATTTATCTCATCCTTAACGGGCAGTAAGACTCCCACCTTAAGATTCTGAAAGTACTAAAGAAGCCAGGTGGGAGATCAACTGTCCGTAAAGATCCGATAAGTTTAACTAACTATTCAGTAGGGAATAAAAAAACTACTGATAGAAGGTTCACTTTATAGGTTATTTTATACTCTAATAGGGGATAAGAGTCAAATTTTTCTTAAAACATAAAAAAACTTGTTTCATTTCTTTATGGATGTGGTATACTAAACGTAACAGAAAGTTCACAATTTATTCTTTTTTTAGACACAATTGAAAGCGTAAACAATTTAAAAGGAGCTGAAAAACATGACAGGTTTCTTTGCATACTTATTAATTGTAACTACTACTCCGTTATTCCTTTGGAACGAAAAAAGAACATTGGCAATTATGCATATACCCGTAGTAATAGGGTTATGGGGAGTATTAATTGCTTATATGAATTACGATCTAGGAACATTTGGACATTGGTTATTCGGAATCGCATTTATCGCCAATGTTATTATTGCACACTTAACATTAATCCATGTGTTTGTACGTCCATTCTTTAAAGGACAAAGAAAACGCTCATTTAGAATTATTGAATAACCAAATGTTAATCTCGACATAAAAAAGCACCCGTTAAAATTAACGGGTGCTTCAGTTTGCCAGCATATTTTTATTTGAGAAGTGTTTTAATTAGTTTAATAAATCTTCACGTTTCCATTTCCTCGTCAAATCTCATCATTTCTTTATCAATAATTTCAACTAACTCCTGAGTGCTATACATAAGTAAAACAACTTCTTTACAACCATCTTCAATATGAATTTCGGCTTCTATATTCCTTATATTTTTAGAAATAAAAGCTGTCTTCAATACGGAAGCCGATCATGAAGGAACCTTCCCCTAAACAAAAAGACTGTAGACAAATATAATTTGTCTACAGTCTAAGTTACATTAAATTGCTCTATCCTATACTATATTAGTGCATATTTGTCATTACCCAAACTGATCCGTACACAATAACGATTGCAATAAAAGCAGCCGAAAGCATTTTACCAATTTGCCATGCACCGTCTCCCTCTCTAATATGCATGAACATAAATAACTGGATAGCTGCCTGTAAAAATGCAAGGCTGAATATAATCCACACAATTACTGTTAGAGATAAATCAGTATATAAAGCAAGACCTGCTGCTAACAATGTTAAAGCAATCGATAAAATTAAACCTACAATGTGTCCCCAAGGAAAGCCATGATGAGTATTTGTTTTATTTGACATTTATCACACCATCCCTAATAGGTAAACACCAGTATAAACGAAGATCCATACAAAGTCTAAGAAGTGCCAATATAAGCTGGCAATGAAAACTTTCTTAGCTGTATCCGGTGTTAAACCTCTTTTAATTACTTGGAAAATAATTAAAGTCATCCATAGTATACCTAGCGATACGTGGAGTCCATGTGTTCCTGTTAAGAAATAGAATGAAGACCAGTATGCGTTTGTACCAAGTGCAGCACCTTCATGAACAAGATGAATAAACTCATTGATTTCAAGGTAAAGGAATGATAAACCGAATAGTAACGTAATAACGAGCCATACAACCATTGCCTTTACATTTCTTTTTCTCATTTCATGAATTGCTAAACCACAAGTGAAACTACTTATTAAAAGGACAATTGTCATTACTAGCGTATTGCCTAGTTCAAACAGCTCAGAAGGCAGGGGCCATCCGCCAGCATTGGCACCATGACCATGACCGCCTACTGTAAAGCTGTAAATTGTAAAGTATGTCGCAAATATTGTTGCAAAGAGAGCAATTTCAGCGCCCAGGAAAATCCAGAATCCGAATATATTTAGTCTTCCTATACTAGACTGATATTCTAAGGGCGTGTCAGGACTGATATTCTCGTGTTCATGTGCCATAACTTACGCCTCCTTATTTTCCGTTTTAATAATTTCTTCTACGCTGACATAATAGCCTACATCTTCTTTATGTGAGCGAAGGGAACGAACTGCCATACAAGCTAGTACTCCAATTCCTCCAAGTATAGCCATCCACCAAAGTTTAAACACTAATGCAAAACCTGCAATAAAGAAGAAGACTGACATAACAAATGGTGTACCTGCATTGCTAGGCATGTGAATCGGTTTGTATTCAACCTCTTCTACCTTACCTGCTTTTCTTTCTTCTTTCATAATCCAGAATGCATCAAGACCTTTTACTTCAGGAGTAACTGCAAAGTTGTAATGTGGAGACATTGCACTTGATGTTGCCCATTCAAGCGTACGTCCGCAGCCCCATGCATCTCCTGTTGTTTCTCTCTTCGCATAGCGGAAGCTGTAGTATACATTATAAACAAGCAGGATAAAGGCAAGACCCATTCCTAAACCACCGATTGTTGATACAACGTTCCAAAGTGTCCAGCCGTCTTCTGCAGCGTATGTGTAAATACGTCTTGGCATACCGTCGAATCCTAATAAGAACTGCGGTAAGAAACAAACATTGAAACCAATTGTAAATAACCAGAATACCCATTTTCCGATGCGTTCATTTAATTTATGACCAAACATTTTTGGATACCAGTACACAAAACCTGCAAAACAAGCAAACACTGTTCCAGCGATTAATGTGTAATGGAAGTGAGCGACAAGGAAGTAACTGTTATGATATTGGAAATCAGCTGCTGCCATTCCAAGCATAACCCCTGTTACCCCACCAATTAAGAATGTTGGAATAAATCCAAGTGCCCAAAGCATTGGCACTGTCGTTTCAATTTTACCTTTATAAAGTGTGAGCAGCCAGTTAAATATTTTAATCCCCGTCGGTATAGCAATCGCCATCGTTGAGATAGAGAATACAGAGTTAACTGCTGCACTTCCTCCCATTGTGAAGAAGTGGTGAACCCAAACTAAGAAGCTTAGGAATGAAATGGCTATAATTGATATAACCATTGATTTGTAACCAAATAGTGTTTTCTTTGAAAACGTTGAGATAATCTCAGAGAAAACACCGAATGCCGGTAAGATAACGATATATACTTCAGGATGTCCCCAAACCCAGAAAAGGTTTGCCCAAAGCATCGGCATACCGCCATCAGCTAATGTAAAGAAGTGAGTACCAAATAGTCTGTCAAATGTCATTAATGCTAAAGTAATCGTTAATACTGGGAATGCGAAAACGATAATAAATGCAGTAACGAGTGATGTCCATGTGAACATCGGAATACGCATTAATGTCATACCAGGCGCACGCATTTTAATAATTGTTACGATAAAGTTAACACCTGTCATTAACGTACCAATACCGGAAATCTGTAAACCAAGTAAATAATAGTTAATTCCTGGTCCGCCGCTTCCCTCAATGGCTAACGGAGCATAGTTTGTCCAACCTGCATCTGGTGATCCACCAAATACGAAGGAAATATTGAATAAAATTGCTCCGAAGAAAAATGCCCAAAAACTTAAAGAGTTTAAGTATGGGAATGCAACGTCTCTTGCTCCAATTTGCAATGGAACAGCAATGTTCATTAACCCCATAATAAACGGCATCGCCATGAAAATAATCATGATTGTACCGTGTGTTGTAAAGATCTCATTATAGTGCTGAGATGTTAAAAAGCTATTATCCGGCACTGTTAATTGTGCCCTCATTAATAATGCATCGACACCACCGCGGAAAAGCATGATGATCGCTGCAATGATATACATAATACCTATTTTTTTATGGTCAACTGATGTGATCCATTCTTTCCAGAGCCATTTCCATTTTTTGAAATACGTGAGAACGAACACAATTCCAATTACTGATAATAAAATAGAAATGTTTGCACCGATAAGCATTGGATCATTAAGAATTAAATTATCTTTTATAAAGTCAAACATCTAATGTTCCCCTTTCTTAATGTTGTTGCTCATGTGCACTTGATTCTTCATTTGAAGCTGTTTCCTCTTGCTGCTGATGAGGATTTTCTTGCTTAACCCCATATTTTTCACGTATTTTCATTGCATAAGTTCCAGAATCTACCCCATGATCTACGATACCTAAATGAGTATTTGAAAATGTCATTTCTCCTACGCTATCCGGAAGCATTAATTTCTCATACTTCTCTTCTGTTAATTCAGGTGCTTTTTCTTGTGTATCTTTCACCCATTTATCGTAATCTGTTTCTTTTACAGCAATAAAGTTAAATCTTTGGAAAGCCATTTTCTTACCTGTAAAGTTAGAGTTCATTCCATCATACACTCCAGGCTCATCTGCTTGAAGGTAAAGATCATTTACCATTCCCGGCATACCATATTCCTGACCGCCTATTTGCGGAACCCAGAAAGAAGTCATTGAGTCTGCAGAAGTGATCTTGAATAAAATCGGTCTGTCTTCAGGTACTTTAACATAGTTAACTGTCTCAATATCCTCTTCAGGATAGCTGAAAATCCATTTCCAGTCTGCAGAAGTCGCATGAATAACAATCGGCTCTTTATGAGCAGTTGCTTTCGGCGGTCCTTCCAATTCGTAAAGTACTTTAACTGTCGGAATTGATAAGGCAATAACGATAATAATAGGAATGATTGTCCAAAGAATCTCCAGCTTTGTACTATGGTGGAGACTAGGATCATAATCACTTTCCTTAAAGTTCTTACGGTTGCGGTATTTGACCACAACGAAAGTAAATAGAATGTATACTATGACCATTATGAAAAGCATAAAGTAGATAGAATACATAATAAGATCACGCTGAGTAGCTGCAACTGGCCCTTTTGGGTCAAAGATCTTATATTCACTACATCCTCCTAATAATAGAAGTGATAAAGAAAATAACATAAAAAGAACAGGTTTAAAACGTTTTAACAACTGGTCCACCACCTTTTTTATTATATAAAGAAAAGATTTTTTATTGGGTTAATCTTGCTAGAACTATAATACCAGAGGACATCTCATATGTTACTGAGTTAACAGAACTGTCATCTAAAGTTCAAGGAAAGATCACTAATTTGTAACTATTTAATCATAAAAAATTCATTATATTGGAATAGATTGCTATAATGTACTTACATATCCATTAATGGCTACTTGAGGATTTACCCATAAAAAGACGAAGCTAATCATCGTTTTGATTAGCTTTCATCGCATTATTTGTCTAATTTCAGCTTTGCCAGAGCTTCGGCAAGTGCCGGATTTGAGAAATCATCATCCTGCTTTTTTATATATTTTGCGACATCACGTTTCGATACTTTACTATTTTGTGTCTTCTTTCTTCTCTCATTAAATGAAGAAAGTTTCTCTCGATGTCCACATTTACAGACGAAGATTTGTCCCTCCCCTTCTCCACGAAGTTCTAACTTTTTATGACATTGAGGACATCTCGCATTAGTTACTCTGGAAACTCCCTTACGATAGCCGCATTCTCTATCTTGACAAACATGCATTTTACCTTTCTTACCTGATACTTCTAATAACAGCTTTCCACATTCCGGACATTTGCTTCCAGTTACATTATCATGTCTAAATTTCTCATCGCTCACTTTGATTTCCTGTACAACTGCTTTTGCATAGCTTTTCATTTCATTAAGGAAAATTTGCTTTGTTAATTTCCCTTTTGCAATAAGTGTTAATTTCTGTTCCCATTCAGCCGTTAATACAGGTGACTTTAAGTCTTTTGGAACTAAATTTAGAAGCTGCTTTCCTTTTGATGTAATGGAAATATCCTTGCCTTTTTTCTCTATTAAAAAGCTGCTGAAAAGCTTTTCGATAATGTCAGCTCTCGTTGCTACTGTACCGAGTCCACCTGTCTCACCAATTGTTTTAATTAAATCCTTGCTTTCTCCTTGCATATATTTTGCAGGGTTTTCCATCGCAGATAATAATGTTGCTTCATTAAATGGTGCTGGCGGCTTTGTCTCCCCTTTTGTCTTTATAAGAGACGCAAGCTTTAACTGATCTCCCTTTTCCAGTTTCGGCAAATTCTGATCATGAATCACATCAGTCTCTTCCTCTTCTAACCCCTGATCATATACTGCTTTCCAGCCTTGATTAATAACCGTTTTTCCTTTTGCGATAAATACTTCATTTTGGATCATTGCTTTAATTGTTGTTTGTTCATATTCAAATGGAGGCATAAGAACAGCTAAAAAACGTTTAACGACTAGATCATAAATTTTTCTTTCTTTATCTGTCATCGCACTCAATGGAACAGATTCCTCTGTCGGAATAATTGCATGATGATCACTTACTTTGCCGTCATCAACAAATGATTTATTTACACGGATCTGTCCGTTTAATAATTTAGACGCAACCTGTGCATAAGGCTTCACTCTGCATGCCGAAATTCGATCTTTCAAAGTTTCTACAATATCTGATGTAATATATCTGGAATCTGTCCGCGGATATGTCAGTACTTTATGCTGTTCATACAGTTTTTGCATAATAGACAATGTCTCTTTTGCAGAGAAACCGAATCGCTTATTTGCATCCCTTTGCAGTTCAGTTAAATCATATAAAGCAGGTGAATAGCTTTTTTTCAATGTTTTATTTACTTCTATTATATTAACCGATTCTTGCTGAAGCTTTTTTGTCAGTCCATCGATTACTTGTTCATTAAATGTTTTAATATCATTTGTCTTCTGATCCTGCCAAACGAGCTGTAAACCATTTTCCGATTTCACTGTTATTCCAAAGTAATTTTTCGGCTGGAAATTCCTTATTTCCTCTTCCCTTTTGGCAATGATAGCGAGTGTCGGTGTTTGTACACGTCCTGAAGAAAGCTGGGCATTATATTTCGTTGTTAATGCCCTTGTAGCATTTAAACCGACAATCCAGTCCGCTTCTGCACGGGCAACAGCCGAGGCATAAAGATTTTCATACTCTCTTCCATCCTTCAGCTTGCGGAAACCCTCTTTAATTGCTTTATCTGTTACAGAGGATATCCATAACCGTTTGATAGGCTTGTTCACTTTTGCTTTGTCAATAATCCATCTCGCCACAAGCTCACCTTCGCGACCAGCATCTGTCGCAATGACAATATCATGAACATCTTTCCTATCTAATTGTGATTTCACCGCATAAAACTGCTTGCTCGTCTTCTTTATAACGACAAGCTTTAAAGGTGACGGCAGCATTGGCAAGTCTTCCATTTTCCATGAGCGGTATTTTTCCCCGTATCCTTCCGGGTCAGCTAATGTTACTAGATGACCAAGCGCCCACGTTACAATATATTTATCTCCTTCTAAAAAACCGTTCCCTTTTTTATAACAATTCAATACTTTAGCAATATCCCTTCCAACTGAAGGTTTTTCTGCTAATACTAATGTTTTACTCATAACAACATCCTTTCCTGTAGTCACTATCGTTTATCGTACCATATTTGAACATCCTACTAGCTAATAATGTGAATTTTCATTTAAACATAAAAAAATGGCCCTTAAACAGAACCACTCACTTCTTTCTTTATAATATCATAGTACAATGTTATATCTTGCACCTTTATATCATTGATATGATCTGTATATTGTTTCGCCATGTTTGTCATTACCGTTTTATAAGCATCATGATAGATCTGTATTGTATCATGGCGTGTTTTCGCATTTTCTCTTATTTTCTTAATAATCTTTCCTGATGAATCATTCGTACAGGCTGTAATCACTTGATAAATATATGTATCAAAAGCAGCCATATCATCTATCACTTTAGGGAATTCATCTTTTTTACCAGTTAAATCTTCCGCTGCCTGAAAATGATATAATAAGTCCTGCTTCGGCATTATAATCCCCCCTTGTATATCTCTATCATACTCGTCTGTACTGCTAACCGTCGGTGCGACGGGGTTAGCCTGCTAAATAACTGGTGTTCGCAGGAATCTCCAGCTTCAAATTTCATCAGAAATTAGGCGGGGATTAGTTCAATATTCATCTCCCCCTTTGTTACTGTTGAAATTCGATTGACTTCATCAGCTTTTTCACTTTCTCTTCGTTCCTTGGTAAGTCAATTTCACAATTTTTATTTTTGTTAATACAGTCTATAATATAAGTAAAACTGACTAGAGAGGAAAATTTTAAATAATCATCTTATTAAAACATAAAAAAACCCTAATCCATTAGATTAGGGTTTT
>NZ_BCVG01000048.1 GCF_001591625.1 Metabacillus fastidiosus NBRC 101226 | reverse complement strand
AGTTGCTCCTTGAGATCCGGTTGCTCCCTGAGGTCCCCGTTCACCAGGAGGTCCTTGAATTCCTTGAGGTCCGGTTGCTCCCGGAGGCCCTGGAGGTCCTGGAGGACAACAGTTGCATTTAAAATGATGGTGGTGATGCTTCCTCTTGCGCTTTAATGCTAATAGTTCAATTAAATTATTAAGACCGTCAAAGTCAACGGATAATTCCTTTTTTCTATTATGACTCATCTCTTCATTCTCCTAATCATTAAAATATAAACTTTCCCTATATTTATATTCTGCTGAAGTATGGTTGCAAGGGCATTAGTATGGTTTTCCTAAAAATAGTCAATGATCTATAAATTTGATAAAAAATTATAGAACTTAATAAAGAAGGGATATTCATTTTAGTAGTAAAACTCAGGTTTTAGACGGAAGGATAAATAAGCGGAGGGAATACAAAATTAATCTGATAAGATATGTAATAATTTGAAAATGAAGGAGGGGGAAATAAGAAGGAAGAAGCTGAGGATCAAACAATAATTGACCGCTTAGTATTAATTTTATAGTGAACTCGGTTGTTATTTAATGTAAGAGAGCATCTTCTTCTATAAACCCTAAGTTACATCAATTGAAGCATTTTTAAATTACATGATTGAGGTTGAAATTCTTAAGATTCGTTAAGAGTATGGATGGAGGCCCTTAAGGCCCCCGTTTCCCTGAAGGACAGTTGCATTTTAAAATTTATTTAATCTATTTCTTCTATTTAAATTTCTGAATTTAATACGGAGACGATAACGAGCTAGATTTAATAAGCTCATCTCTTTCGTTACGTAAAAACACCAAATAAGGTTTTAAAAGCCTAGATATTTTTAAGTCCCTGGTGGTGGTGGAGACGCTGGTGAAAGCCCGCAGATACAACGGCAGTCGATAGTCAATCTCATTGGATTCTGCTGCGGTCCTCCTGGACCTTGAAATTCAAAAGTAGCGCAGCAAGTTTCATCGTCAAATGCTATAAACAGAAAATTAGTAGGGTTACCAGCACCTTGGAGATTTATAAAATTTGTCGAGCCTTCAGGTAAAATAAAAAATCTGTCTACACGTGGTCTAGCTCCTGCAAGTACACTGCACGCACACCCTTCACAAGCAGCTCCCCTATTATCATGATGATGGCAGCAATGCTTCCTCTTACGTTTTAATGCTAATAGTTCAATTAAATTATTAAGACCGTCAAAGTCAGGAGATAATTCCTTTTTTCTATTGTGACTCATTTTCCCATCCTCCTAATTATTAAAATATAAACTTTCCATATATGTATATTCTGCTGAAATTTGGTTGCAAGGGCATTAGCATGGCTTTTCTAAAAATAGTCAATAATCTATAGACTTGATAAAAAATTATAGAACTCAATAAAGAAGGGATTCATTTTGATGGTAGAACTCAGCTTTTAGATGGAAGGACAAATAACCGGAGGGAATACAAAATTAATCTGATGATATATCTAATAGTTTGGAAATAAAAGAGAGGAGAAGTAAAAATGAAGAAGCTTAGGGTCAAACAATGATTGAACGCCTAACATTAATTTTATAGTGAACTCGGTTGTTGTTTAATGTAAGAGAGCATCTTCTTCTATAAACTCTAAGTTACATCAATTGAAGCATTTTTAAATTACATGATTGAGGTTGAAATTCTTACGAAAAGTCTAGTATATGAGATTAAATAGCTAAAAGAAGAAATTAAAATTGAAGTTTTTCTGATTATCCCATTAAATAAATGCTGAACTATTATAGACAAATCAAGCAAAGAGAAAAAGCATTGCATGCTTATCGAGATTATCCCATTAATATGACTCTTTTATCCAGTGAAATTAAGCTTTTATTTTTTCTTCCGGAGAAAATTTCGCCATAAAAAAATGCCTCCCAATAGTTAGACACATTTAACAATTGGGGGCAGTTCATTATGACACTGGCTTTTTAATGAAATTCATCCACATCAATCTTACATTCCTTCAAAGGCACTACCTTTGTTTTCTTTATAAATTTGTAGCCTAGCCACATGATTAAAAATAATGGAATGCCGAGATAGGCTGCAGTGATATCCATCCAATCAATTTTATCGCTTAGAAAAGCTTGATAGTCTTGAGCAATAATGACAATTAAACCGACTAGAAAGGCGAAAATCGAGCCAAATGGGTAAAGCTTAGCGCGGTATGGAAGTTTTTCGAGTGCATGCCCTTGAGCAAGATAGGCTTTCCGAAAACGATAATGACTGGCAGCGATCCCAAGCCAAAAAATAAATCCTGTAATCCCTGCTGCATTTAATAGCCATATATAGATGGCTCCATCTCCAAAGGCAGATGCAAGAAAAGCAAGCATCCCTACTAATGTTGTTGCAATAAGTGCAGCTACTGGAATACCGCGTTTATTAAGCTTTCCAAAGAATTTTGGTGCTTGTCCTTCTTTTGCCATGGCATATAAAATTCTTGTTGAAGCATAAAGACTTGAGTTACCAGCTGATAAAACAGCTGTAAGAATGACCGCGTTCATTAATGATGCGGCAAAGGCAAGTCCTGCTTGTTTAAAGACTAATGTAAATGGACTAACCATGATATCTTCACTTTGCAGGCTTTCTGTTGTGTAAGGGATGATTAAGCCAATAACAATGATCGCTAGTACATAAAATAACAAAATTCTCCAGAAGATGCTTTTGATGGCTTTTGGTACATTTTCACGCGGATTTTCACTTTCTCCCGCAGCAACTCCCACTATTTCTGTTCCTTGAAAAGAAAATCCTGCTGTAAGAAATACACCTATAACTGCTAATAGACCACCATGAAATGGCGCATCACCAACTGTGAAATTTTTAAAACCAACTGCTTGTCCATTCATAATGCCAAAAATCATGAGGAAGCCAACAATAATAAAGATAATAATAGTAGCGACCTTAATAAATGAAAACCAGTATTCTCCTTCTCCATAGCCCCTAACAGAAAGGATATTTAATCCAAAAATGATAAGGATAAAAAGTCCACTCCATAGCCAAGAGGGGCTATCAGGAAACCAGAATTTCATGACAAGTGTGGAAGCGGAAAGCTCTGCTGCGAGTGTAATCGCCCAGCTATACCAATAATTCCAGCCTAATGCAAACCCTAATGCTGGATCGATAAATCGAGTGGCATACGTACTAAAAGCACCACTAGTTGGCATAAAGGAAGCCAGCTCACCTAAGCTTGTCATGATAAAATAAACCATGACTCCAATAATTAAATAGGCAAGCAGCGCTCCACCAGGACCCGCATGGTATATTGCAGCACCACTTCCTAGAAAAAGTCCAGTACCTATGGAACCACCTAATGATATCATCATTAAATGTCGCGCTTTTAAGCCACGTTTTAATTCCTTATTTTGATTATTCATCTATAATGAAACCTCCGTTATTTCATTGTTATACCCTAAAAAGAAGTCATGTATAAATCTATATACTTTTAGTAAGAAGAAATGGATATTTATAAATGGAAATTCATATTAATAACTATACAAAGATATCATAAAATAAAAAAGATGAAAATAGAAATCTGTATATTTTAACATATCTATGAATAATATTTCATAAATTTTTCTTTTTTAGAATAATATAAAATATCTTTGTAGATTAGTGGGATTTATAACTTGTTTACCTTTTTTAGAGATTTTTATTGAAAGAGGCTTAAGTTTGAATATTAATAAATGATAAGGAAAAGAAAATGGCAAAAAAGAAATATCCTTTATATAGGCGTTGGAAAGCTATGCTGGATAGATGCTATAAGAAAAATCATTCGCAATATAAATATTATGGAGTTAAAGGAATAACAGTTTGTGAACAATGGCAAGACTTTTGGAATTTCGTTCATGATGTAGACAATCATTTGAAGAAAATCATAAATTAGGCTATGAAAAACAATAACGTAAAATATCAGCTATCAGTGATAATGAAAAACTTGAATTTATATCTATTTCAGAAGCAAGTCGTGTGTTAAACATTTCACGAAATACAATCCAGCTAAACTTAAAAAAGATAGAGTTCATTCATCTGGCTATCGTTTTAAACATTGTGATTGAAAATCTTGAGGTGCTTCACATTGACAGGGAAGGGGTCGGCGGTTGAAGTCCCTCAGAGGTCATCATCTTAAAAAAGCCCAAATTCTTAATATAAAAGGATTTGGGCTTTTTTAACTTTCTTTCTATCATACCTATCTTATTCCTGTTTGAAGACTATATATAAATTGAGCAAAACAGTTGATAAGTCTCACAGTTCTATTGTCTGCTCTTTTTTACTTTAATTAATATAAAATATTTGAAATACAATATTTAGTACTGTATAGTACTAAATATGAAAAAGACAAAAGCAATGAATGAAAAACACGTAATTGAAGTAGCGGCAAAATTATTTTTAGAAAAAGGGTTTGCTTATACGAGCATGGATGAGCTTGTGCGTATAAGCAAAGTATCAAAATCAAATATGTATTATCATTTTTCCAGCAAGGAGGAACTTTTATTAAGTGTAATTGATTATTGGATCAATACTTATCATCATGCGATAGAAGAAATTCTTGCTCAGTATCATTTATCGGTTGAGGAACGTGTAATACTGTTTTTAACACATTTATCAAAGGGAGTTCAAGAGAGAGAGTTTAAAGGAAGTTGTCCGTTTATCACACTTTATATTCAAAGCCCTGCACACGCCACGCAAATAAAAGAAAAAATTGGGAATTTTTTCTGTGAATTACAAGCCAAAATGAAGTTATTAATAAAACAAGGCATAGAAAGAGGCGAGTTCAGAAATAACATCGATGTAAATGATGTTTCCTCCCTTTTTATAACGAATCTTGAAGGTGCATTATTTATTTCAGAAACACTGAAAGATGCATCTGTTATTACAAAAACTGCTCATCAATTTTTTAACTTGCTTCGATAAATGAAGCATTTTTTTACAAATAACTAGTACTGATTAGTACTAAAGAGGAGGAAGTTATGAGAACTATTTTTTTAACAGGTGGTACGGGTTTTATAGGTAAAGAGTTATTAAAAGAATTAATAAAAGAAGAGATAAATATTTTTCTTCTAGTTAGATCAAAAATAAAAGCAGCACTTACTTTTCAAGAAATGGGTATTTTCAACAAAGAAATAATTCACTTAGTTGAAGGTGATTTAACGAAAAAAGATTTAGCCTTAAGTAATGAAGATAGAAGTAAGGTATTAAAAGCAGATGTTATTATTCACGCAGGTGGGCCTATGGATATTCAAGTTGGAGAAAATGAAGCAGTTTCTTCATTCTTACAAGGCGCAAAGTATATTGGTGAATTAGCAAAGAGTATTCATCAATCCAAAGGCTTGAAACAATTTATTCATATAGTTGGTTATATGAGTCCTTTTGATGATCATAATAGCAAAGTTTCAATTGATGTGTTTAAAGAGGGCAACAAGTATTTAAAAATAAAAAATCCCTATGAAAGAACAAAGTTTTTAGCGGATCTCTATATTCGCCAGCAAGCATCTGAAATAGGGTATCCACTTTCTGTTGTTAATCCCCCTGTTGTAGTTGGTTCTAGTAAGACAGGTAGCACAGAGCAACTTGGAGGCTTAGGTATGCTTGTGTCTAGTGTAAGAAAAGGTCTTATGCCTGTTATTCCTGGTGGAAAAAATTATAGATTGCCCATCATTGCGAACGATGATTTAGCAAAATTTATTGTTCAAGTTTCAATGCAAGATACTTCGTCCATTAAAACGTATACATTGGTTTCTGATAAACGTACAGAACCTCATATACCTGAACTGTTAAGCTTAATGTCAGAAAGTATGAATATGAAAGCACCTACTCTTTCTGTTCCTATAAGTTCATTGAAAATACTTCTGAATAGTGGATTAAGTAAAATAACAAAGATTCCATCTGATGGATTAAATTTTATTACTAAAAGGGAATTTTCAAATGATTCATTGAAAGAAATAATGAAAAAAGGCTGCTTTGGAGATGGAAGAGTAAGAAATCTCCTCCCTTTGGTTGTGGCAGATTTAGATTATCGTTTAACGTATCCAAGTCACCAAATGGATAAAAGATTTGAAAGATCACGTATTGGAAATACAGTAGTTTACCAAATGAAAGGAGAAGGTAAACCTTTTATTTTATTTCATGGTTTGCTTTGTGATGGGGAAGATATGTTTCCTTTAGGCATACGTATTCATAAAAAAACGGGCCAACCGGTTTGGATTGTTGATCTTCCTGGTTTAGGACGTTCTCCTTTTAAACGGGAGAAAAATCTTATAGACACTTACATAAATATGGTAAAAGATCTATTGAAAGAAGCTGATAATGGAGCTCACTTAATTGGGCATTCCTTTGGTGCGGTTATTCTAATAGAAGCAATAAAAGAAAACGTTATTCGTATACAAGATACTCTAACTTTGCTTCAACTACCTGTATTGAAAAATCAGTCAGTATCATTACATTCATCTTTTATTAGCAAATGGGCATTGAAATTAGCTGATTCCAAGAGGATAAAACAATATTTATTAAAAAAAGGCTTATTTGATAGTAATGATAACATTCCGTTAGATTATGTTGCTAAAGTAAGACGGAGTTTTACTTCTCCTAGAATTTTAAATACTACCGTTCAGTTGAATACTTTGCTGTTAAACGGATACAAAGTGGATGTTAATATGCTTTCAGATCATAAAATTCATATTATTTGGGGAAACAAAGATGTAATCTATATTGCTCCAACATTAATTGCAAAAATTAATTATGTTCCTTATGGTCATCATTTTCCTATCTCCAATCCTAGTGAAACGGCCGATATAATCCTTCATAAGTTATTCTCAAAAGTGGGTGATTGACTTGTTTAAAGGGAGTGCTGGTGGACTATTGAGGAATGCTGCTGTACCTATTCTTTTCAGGAGAGAAACATAAGTTTAACAAAAAGGGACAAACTGTATTTGAAATAAGAAAGGAGATGCGACACATGACAAAAAAATTTAATAAAGGCAGCGGTAATCAAAATTCACCGCAATTACACGGCCAGGTTCCTGTTAGTGGAGATAATAATAAAGGAAATAAAAGAAATAAAGAAAAGACAGAGCGCTAAAACAGAGAATCTAGTATAGAACAAACTGGTCATATTCAGACTAGTTTGTTCTATTTTGTTAGACAATCTTTTTTATTGAATTTAGACAATTCAGTTGATTAGCCTAGTATAATGAGGCTGACAGGGAAGGGTTTTCAGGGGTTTAAATCCCTCATACTAAAAATCCTTTGGTTAAAAAAGATCATTGCACTAATTTAGAGTGAGATAGTCTTTTTTATTTTTTTTAAAAAATCATTTGCAAATCATAATCATTACGTTTAATATAATAATTAAAATTATTATTGAGGTGATTAGATGAGACAAAATATACATCCTGAGTATCAAAAGGTAGTATTTATGGATATAAACAGTGGTTTTAAGTTTTTAAGCGGTTCTACAAAAAAATCGAATGAAGTAATTGAGTGGGAAGATGGGAATTCTTATCCATTAATAAAGGTCGAAGTAAGTTCGGATACACATCCATTTTACACAGGTGTTCAGAAATTTGCGGATAAGGGCGGAAGAGTGGATCGTTTCTTACAGAAATATAATATGAAAGATAATAAATAAGTTAGGTAATCGCTTTATCATAATTTTTTAAGCTACATTTACAATTTAAATCGTAATGATTTTGTTTTAATGGTAATCAATTAGGGAGGTAATTGTTAGTGGCCAAGAAATCAAAGGTTGTTAAAGAATTAAAAAGACAGAAAATAGTTGAGAAGTACGCGGATATTAGGAAAGAATTAAAGGAGAAGGGGGATTATGTTGCATTGAGCAAGCTTCCGAGGGACTCCGCACCTTCAAGGTTGCATAATCGTTGTGCAGTGACAGGTAGACCTAGAGGATACCTAAGAAAATTCGGAATGTCTCGTATTGCTTTTCGGGAATTGGCACATAAAGGACAAATCCCAGGCGTGAAAAAATCAAGCTGGTAGGCACAGATAAGAAGGAATATGACGGAGATTGGTCTGTCATGTTCCTGTTTTAATATAAAGGTAAGGATGGTCTTTACTATGAATGAGAAAATAATGGAGGTTTTCGCGAAAAATATTATTGCTTCTCTCCCTAGGAATAAAAGAAAATTGTATCAGTTTATTGAAAGTGTGGAGGATAGTTTAGCGCAGCAATCTGAAACAGAGGAGCAATTTTTAACTCTTTTGAAAGAACAGTCTCCCCATCATCAGGCAGCCAGCCGTTTTGATATGACAATCGATGAAACAGTGAAACTAATGCATGAAATTGAAGATGAAATTAATTTGAAGTTAGAAAGAAAACTGGAGAAGTATAAGTGGATTGACTATACAGATAAAGTTAGCAGCTTGCGGAATAGAACAGCTAGTAATATGCAATACTATTTAGTTATTTCTTAATATAAAAATTGTCCTTTCTATCTAGTTAGCTAAAGGGATATCAACTAAAATAAATAAAAATTATTATAGTTGGCCCATAATGCAGCTTTCAAATAAATTTCGATAAAATGAGCTCGTAAGTACATATTTTGCAACAAGTGAAAAGAAGCCAATTTAAAAGGAGAGTAAGATAAATGGCTTCTGATTTTTTTCGTTATTTACTTTTCATAAAAAGTTTGTCCATTAATAGATTTAATTTATTACATCGAAAACATCTTATGTTGCTGAAATGAATGATTAGTCTATTTTGTTTTTGTAAATTACTTTATTGATATCATGCCTTACCGTTTTATGCCCATTTTTGATACTTTTTCCAATCGCTATAAGCATAATGTCTAAATATCTCTCAGAAATGTCTAATACTGACCTTAGCTGCTTGGAATCATACCCTGACATTGTAATAGTATCAAACCCTGCTTCATTTGCTAATAAAAGTAATGACATAGATGCTAGGCTTGCATCTCTTGTTAATTCAATTGCCAGATCTTCTTTTGATTTATTCTCATAGTAATGGATAGCAGCACTCGCTAGATAATCTCGCAATGATTCGTCAAAAAATCCTTTCTGAAATCCTTCTTCATGTATCTTTATGATATTTTCTTTTTCAAAAGCTTGATAATCCCCTAATATAACGATTAATACGGATGCTTCTTTTACTTGCTGCTGATTAAAAGCTACTGGCAATAATGAATCCCTTAGATGGGGATCATCTATAACTAGGTATCGCGTTGCCTGTATATTATTTCCGTTAGGTGACTTGCTTGCACTTTTAATCAACGATGCCAATATTTCTGAATTGATTTTATAGTTTGGATCATAATGCCTGACTGAACGTCTTTTTTCTAGAATCTCTTTTACACTCATCGTATCCACTCCCAATGTTATACTTGTTACAATATTGATTATAATGACAACAATATCCTAACGAAATAACGCACAATAATGTGGCATAGCCACCTTTAAGTATCTATTTAGGAGGAATCAAGAATGAGCAGCCAAAATACTGGAATAAATATTTTCATGAATACTGTAGGTGGGAAGTGGAAATGTTTAATTCTCTTTTTTTTGAGCCAAAAATCAATGAGAACGAAAGAGTTTTATGAATGTATACCGACTATTACTCAAAAAGTTTTAACAGATCAATTAAGGCAGCTAGAAAGAGATGGACTTGTTCGAAGAGAAGTATTTAAGGAAGTACCGCCAAAAGTAGAATATAGCTTAACAGAGTTAGGTAAATCATTTATACCTGTATTAAACACGATGTGTGAGTGGGGTAATACGTATGCGGTCGTGAAAAATATAGATAGAGGAGAACAAATTTGTTGTCAGCATAAATAAAATCATTCTAAACCAACCTATCTCATTTTTAGTTGAATTAAATGAAGGTTTGTTAGAATTATTTATGAAAGCAGATATTCTATCTCTATCCGCTTGAAGCATTATAATAGAACTTTTCTCACATGAATAAATAATAGGAGAAAATATATAGGATTTTTATCATATATAAATTACTTAGGGGAACTGATTTTAACAGTTCCCCTATTTATTTAAGTAAATATATGCCGAAATGTTAAATTTTAATTGATATAACAATAGCATAATAGGGGAAAAACGTATCTTGACTAATAGTTAACATTTATTACATTATAAATATATGGAATAATTTACTTTATTTGTTTGGTTTTATATTGAGATAGTTATAGAAAAGAGGTATTAGCAATGACAACAATTGGAATCGATCTAGGCACTTCAAACAGTCTTGTTGCGTACTGGAATGAAGATAGCCCTAAAATTATACCGAATGTTCTTTCAGAGAACCTTACCCCGTCTATTGTAAGTGTGGACGATAATGGAGAAATATTAGTCGGTCAAATTGCGAAGGAACGTTTAATCACTCATCCTCATCTGACAGCATCTTGCTTTAAACGGCATATGGGTACAGAAAAAAAGTATCCATTAGGCACATATAATTTTTCTCCTGAAGAACTTTCTTCTTTTATTTTGCAATCATTAAAAAAGGATGCAGAAGCATATCTTGGACATGAAGTGGCGGAAGCAGTAATTAGTGTTCCGGCATATTTTAATGATGTGCAGCGAAAAGCGACGAAAAGAGCCGCGGAGCTTGCTGGATTAAAAGTGGAACGTCTTATTAGTGAGCCGACGGCAGCTGCCATTGCATATGGTCTGCATCTTGAAAATGCAGATACAAAATTTCTCGTTTTCGATTTAGGCGGGGGAACTTTTGATGTTTCTATTTTAGAGCTGTTTGAAGGAATTATGGAAGTGAAATCAATAGCTGGTGATAATTTTATTGGTGGAGAAGATTTTACGAACCTTCTATTTTCCTATTTTATAGAATCTATGAAAATTGATATTGATACCCTTGATGCAAATGCTCGTTCCGCTATATTCAAACAAGCGGAGCTATGTAAGAGGGAACTGGGACGTAATCAGTCAGCAGTGATGACTTTCAATCATGATGATAAAGTTTATGAGGTAGAGATAAATCGCAGCTTATTTGAAAAAATTTCGACACCATTAATTATGAAGCTTCGTCATCCGGTGGAGCGTGCTTTAAGAGATGCATCTCTTCGTATTGAAGATATTGATGCTGTCATTTTAATTGGCGGGGCAACAAGAATGCCAATTGTTAAAACAATTGTTAGCAAAATGTTCGGCCGTCTTCCTTTTTCCAATATTCATCCTGATGAAGCAGTTGGAATTGGTACTGCAATTCAAGTTGCATTGAAAGAAAGAAATGAAACATTACAGGAATTGATTTTAACAGATGTTTGTCCATTCACACTCGGAACAAGTATTTCTAAACGTGTGACAAACAATGAAGTCGAGGATGGTTATTTCTTTCCTATTATCGAACGAAATACACCAATCCCAGTAAGTAGAGTAGAAAAATTTCATACGGTGAATGATTTACAAACGAATATTCTTGTCGATGTGTACCAAGGAGAAAGCAGATATGTGAAAAACAATCTGAAGATCGGAGAAATGATGGTAGAAGTACCACCAGCACCTGCAGGTATACAAGAGATTGATGTTCGTTATACATATGATTTAAACGGATTGCTAGAGGTGGAAGTTACGATACTGAGTACAGGAGAAAAGAAGATGATGATCATCGAACAAAACTCTGGCAATTTAACAGAAGAGGAAATAAATGCAAGGATGGAAGAACTTAAATCGATTAAAATACATCCGCGTGAACGGACCGAGAACAGATTATTACTTGCAAAAGGCGAGAGATTATACGAGGAGGCGCTAGGTGAAAGACGGCAGGAAATTGCATTTTTACTAGAAGGCTTTGAGCGTGTCCTTGCTACACAAAATGAACACGACATAAAAAAAGCTGCCCAGTTATTAAAAAAAGAACTTGATGTTTTAGAAAGGTGGCCTGAGTATAGATGAGCCCCTGGGATATACTCGGCATTGAACCGACAGATGAAATTGCCTCTATTAAAAGAGCTTATGCAAAAAAATTAAAAATACATCATCCTGAAGATGATCCAGAAGGATATCAAAGACTAAGAGAAGCATATGATCTCGTCATAAAACAGCAGAAAAAGGGAGAAAGAAATAGAAGTGTGCCAATTATATTGGAAGAGACTGTGACTGTACACAATTTAGAGACAGTTCCTAATGATATTTACTATCCCAGCCCCTTCCTTCTAGATAATTGGGATAATTCTTTTGATGAAAAAGAAGATCCGGTTGATGAGTTCCTGACAGAAGTAAAAAATCTGTATGGTGATTTTCCTTCTCGTATAGATATAGAGAGATGGGAAGAACTTTTAAATTCTGATATCCTTTGGAATATTGAACTGAAGACCAAGATTAGTGTCCGTTTACTTCGTTTTTTTCAAGATCATTCTTATTTACCAAAAAATATATGGGAACTAATCGAGGCTAGTTTTAACTGGAATGAGGAATTTCAAGAACATGATATAAGTGAAGAAATTTCAGACGAATTTATAGCTTATTATCAATTGCAGATATATAAGTATAACCCAAGCCTTTCTTATTTTTATTTGAAAAATGTTGAAAATATTGATTATGATGCTTTTCTTTATTACAGGGAAAAGATGCTTGCCTCCCTTATGTTAGATGATTTTGAAGATGCTGAGGAATGGTTTCAAAAAGCTTATACAATTTTTGAAGACGACCCAGATTTATTAAGACTCCAAGGGGGATTATATTATAGAACGAGCCGTTATGAAGAAGCGGTTCAATCGTTTAGAAAATGTTTAGAAATCAATCCAGAAGATTTTGATGCCCATTTTTCTCTTGCAAATGTACTGTACTATATGAAAGATATGGATGAATCTGCTGTGCAATGTGAAAAGATTCTTTCTTCTCATCCTCGCCATATAGATACACTTCATTTGTATGGGAAAAATTTATTTTCAAAAGGGGAGCTTAATAAATCAAGAGAAATATTTAAACGGCTAGAGAAAAAGACTCCTAATGATATAGAAGTGATTACTTATTTAGCAAGCATACATGCACAAATGGCCAATGAGAAAAAGAAGAAAATAAAGAAAAATAAGTATCCGGATTTGAACGAATTGAAAAAAGAGCTCTATAAACCTAATTTCATTCAAAAAATACTGCTCTTTTTATCATTAAATATAAGAGTAAAAGTAATTTTCCTTACTATTTTATTGATTATCTTGTGGAATAAGTTTTATGAAATGATTTCTATTCATCCACTCCTTTTTATATTTGGTACTTTTCTTTTCCTTTTGATAAGGCATTTTGAATTCTTTAGTCTTATCACTCCTTCTGAATGGTTCATGTTTGGATTATTAATGCTCACTATCTTGTCGTTATTAAAAGAATTAAAGAAAGCATACCGGGCAGTTCGGTATTAGAAAGCGAGGAAGGAAATGCTATCTTTTTTGAAGAAAGAGGAGAAAATGAAGAAAAAGTATTTTGATGCTTTAACAGCGGTATGCTGGGTCGGGAAGTTTTCTTATTTTAACGCGGTAAATTCAGCTATTAGTAAAAGAAAAATGAAAAAAGCTATAAAGTCCTGGAACGATGTTCACGAATCAGAAGATCTAAAGGGTTTATTAGATTGGTTGTTAAAAGAAGGAAGAAGAGAAGGATTTAAGCAATTAAAAGATTATTTAAATACTATGCGCGAGGAAGAACGCCATAAATATATTCAATCTCTTCCTGAAAAGGATGGGGAAAGATACAGAGCCTTTTTAACGAATTATTACTTGAATCGTCTTCCTGAAGCACATATTGCGGCAGTTGATTATTCATTTTGTGTGTTATTCAGCCAATACGGAAAAAAAATAAAATATTTAACTGCTGCAGAAGCGGAAGAATATGCATTACAAGCAGCAAAGCTGTGCCAAAATTCTTACTCCTGTTGGGAAGAGTATACGATTGCCTTTAGAGTTGGTGTCCAATTTATAACTGGAGAAGAAGAAAAGGCAGAAGAGTATGTGAATACAGAAAAGCGGGCAAGTATAAAATTGCTCGCATCTAAGTACAGTCCATTAAGAAAAGTAAACTGGGATGTTCGAATTTAAGTGGAATTGATTCTAATCTCTAAAGTCTGGAATGAAACAGAGAACCTAGAGGAGCATATCAAAAGTGCCTCTAGGTTATTTAGTTTTCTTAAAATTAAATGTGAACAAGACATATTCTTTTTTTCATTAATATTGAGCATGAAACAATTGTTAGTCGTTTAACATTAGCTGAGAATAATTCTTCAGCAATTTTATTCTTAGATCAGGAACTTGGTAGAAGACAAAATGCCGGAGGGGGGAGCTGCAGCAGGTTAGAGATAAGAAAGGTCATATATGTTGATATATTGAATCTTTAATATATTTTCATTATTTTAATCCTCATTAATTGTCCAGCTGCTGAAATTAATTATTAATATTATATTTTGTTATCATAAATGAAAATTGAAAACAGTATCTAAATAGATACTGTTTTTTATTCTAATGGGTATTTATAATTAGTAATATCATTTTATTAGTCTTAAAGTCTTTATAACAAAAAGTCGATTTCATGTTGAAACATGTCGAAAGTATGATAAAATCAAATGAGTATAAGGTTCTATTTTCTATAAAAATACTAAATACAATGAAAAGGCAAACTTTCTGAAAAGAAAGGGCGCAAAGCTATGGGTCTAAGGTCTTTAAATGACTATGATTGCCAGGTTGCCAAATGTTAATAAGATGGTCTCTCTAGTGTAGGGGGCTCCCATATGCATTTTGGTTATTCTAAGTTATTTAGGATAACCTTTTTTGTTTTAGTAAGGAGTCTAGCAGTAAGAAGTAATCTGTTTTACAAAATCGTTACTAAAATTTAAGGAGGAAGTATTATGTTTGGAATGTTAAAAAGAAGCTTTTTAGCAAAAATATTGTTATCAACGATTTTGAATATTGTTTTAGTAGGAGTTATTTTAATAGGTTTCAGTTATTTTATTCAAGGAAAAGTACTGGAAACTGAATTAATCAATCAAGTATCAAAAATAATGGAGAAAACATCTGGAAAAGTGACTGATTCAGAAATCATTGAAGCCAAAGCTGATCGAGATGTTGACTCCGATCATCAAAAGGAACTGACTAGTTTTCTCGATCAAGTATCAGAAAATAATGTTCAAGTTGCCCAAGCTTATATTTTTGGTACAGAGTTGGAAGATGGAAATAAAACATCTATTATTTCTATGCCTACAAGTTTAATAGAAGCATTTAATGAAGCTAATTTAGCTTATGGTGATTATTATGAACAGCCGGATGTTATTGCAAAAGCAATAAAGGAAATGCTTTCTTCTAGTGATGTTGTTTATTCCGATGTTTATAAAGATGATTTTGGTACATGGTTAACTGTTTTAAAACCATATAAAGATTCTAGCGGACAGATTGTTGCTTATTATGGAATGGACGTAGATGCAAGTATGATCGTAAAAGGTAAGCACGATCTATTATTTTACAGCATTTTAGCGCTAGTTATTATTTTAGCGATTATACTTACTATTCAATATTTCCAAATTAAAAAATCGATCCTTCCTTTACGCGAACTAGGAGTTGGAATTGAGAGATTTAGTGAAGGAAGCTTTGATATTTCACTTAAAGAAACTGATGATGAACTTGGACAAATCAATGTTAAGTTCAATCAAATGGTTGTAACGATGGAACAAGTTATTTTAGCTATTAAAGAAGCATATTCTCGCAATGCTGAATATTCTAGTAAACTATTAGGAGCAGTGAAGGAAGGAAGCGATCATTATAGTTTCGTTGTTTCAGAACTGTATGACATTTCGGAACAAATGAGAAATCAGGAAGCGGCAACAGTGGAAAGTGCTACTTCGTTTAATGAAATCGCTTCAGGAATTGCAGGAATTGCTGACTATACTTCAGATGTTAGTAAACGAACGGAAGAAATGGAATCAAGCTCACAAAAAGGAAATGAAACAGTAAATGAAATCATTTCACAAATGAATCGTGCAGAAAAATCTGTAGAAGATTCTTCAGTAGCTATTAAAAACTTAAGCGAAAAGTCGGCAGAAATATCCGGGATCGTTAATTTAATTACTGATATTGCTAATCAGACAAACTTACTTGCTTTAAATGCAGCAATTGAAGCAGCCAGAGCTGGTGAACATGGAAAAGGATTTGCTGTAGTTGCAGATGAAGTACGTAAGCTTGCGGAGCAGTCAAGACATTCAGCTGAACAAATTAAATCTTTAATTGATATTATTCAAAGTGAAGTAAACGTTGCAGTTTCTTCTATTTCTGGCGGGGCAGAGATGGTATCAGAAAGTGTAAAAAGAAGTGACGAAATCGTAACGGTATTTACGCAGATAATGGAAGGAATAAATGGAATTAGCAGTCAAGTCCAAGAAATATCTGCTTCTACACAACAAGTAGCTGCACAGTCTGAGGAAGTATCAACAGTTGTCGAGCAGTTAAGCGGTGTTGCTAAACATAATACGAATGCATCTGCTGAAATTAGTAGAACAACAGAAGAACAACAAGAAAAAATGAACCTCATTGCGACAGATGCTGAAGAGATGAATAAATTATTCCAAAAGTTACAAGAAGCTATTTCTATTTTCAAAATTTAATAATGAGATGGAGGTATGACTTGTGTCAACAGTTACAATTGGTGTTCAAACTTTAGCAAAGGAATATTGGAAAAAAGAATTACAAGTTCCGTTACCAACTTTAGATTTACCAACAGACTATCAGAAACATCATGTGAAAGGAAAGCTGTCAAAAACAGTTTCCTTTCCATTAAATGAGTTTTCATTAAAAGAAGTTGAAAACTGGGTTAATAAAAACAATGTTGATATTCAAACATTTTTCTTATCTTCTTATTGTATGTTGCTTCATCGTTTAACGAATGAAAGTGAAATTATGCTCGGAGTACATAAGGAGAAAGATCATATTCTTCCGATTAGAGTTTCTTTTGAGACGGAGAAGACGGCATCATCTATTATGAAACAAGTTAATGAAAAATTAAAAGAAGCTCATATTTATGAAAATTTTAATTGGAAAGAATATTTAACAGATGAAGAAAATGATGCATATTATACGACTTTTTCTTTTAATGATTTCTCAATTGAAGAACATACATATTTAGATTGCAGACTTTTAATAGAAGGAACGCAATTATCACTAGTCATAAATTATAATGAAAATCTTTTTTTATTAAAGACGGTAGAACGTTATGTTCATTATTATGAAAAGATGATTTATGTTCTTTTACAGTCAGAAACTTCAGAGGTTAATTTTAACTCTATTCCGATTATTTCAATTGAAGAACAGGGACTATATGAAATATTGAACCAGACATTTGTCCCGTATGAGCGTAATAAGACGATCAATCAAATATTCAGTGAAACAGCAAGTGTATTTCCAAATCGAACGGCGATTTCATCGAATGAGGGCAGTTTAACATATGAACAACTTGAGGAACAATCTAATCGTGTTGCTCAAATGCTTTTAGAAAATGGACTTCAAAAAGAAGAATTAGTTGCCATTTTTATGAATCGCAGTATAGAAACAATTATTTCATTATTAGGTGTTTTAAAAGCAGGAGGAGCCTACGTTCCGCTTGACCCTGAACATCCAGTTGATCGTAATAAATATATTCTTGAAAATACAAGTTCTCGTTTTGCTATTGTACGTACCCCTTACTTTAATAAATTTAAACAGCTTGTGGATGAGGATAATGAATTATGTATTTTTACAGAAAATGATTTTGAAAAGTATTCAAATGTACCGACGACAGTAGAATTAACACAGGATAATCTTGCATATATCATTTATACATCAGGTTCAACGGGCCGTCCAAAGGGAACACTTATTTGTCATAGAGGTGTGGTGAACTTAATTGACTGGTCGACAAAAGAAATGAATTTCACAGAAGAGGATGTACTTTGCCAATTTGCACCTTATAGCTTTGATGCTTCTATTTATGATACATTCAGCGCACTTTTTAAAGGAGCACATCTTTACTTGCTTTCTGATGAAGAAAGAATGTCTGTCGAAGCTTTTTCAAATGCGGTTGAAAGAGAAGGAGTTACGTCGATTGCGATTTTACCAACGATCTTCTTTAATGAATTAGTTGCAAAACTACCGGATGAGTATGTACAAAGGTTTAAAAATGTCCGTCAAATAACGATAGCGGGAGAAGCATTAATTACAGAGTTTGTTATTTCTTTCCGCGAGAAATTCGGTAAGAAAATGGATATTTATAATTTATATGGTCCGACGGAATGTACAGTCCTCTCCACTTTTTATAAAGTGACAGATGACATGCCTCTGACTCCAACTGTTCCAATTGGCTATCCGCTCAATAATTATGCACTTTATATTGTCAATGAAATGGATAAGCTTTGCCCTGTAGGTGTTACAGGAGAATTACTCATTAGTACAGGCGGGATTGCCAGGGGATATTTGAAGGAAGCAGAAAAAACAGCGGCAGTATTCGTACCAAATCATTTTGGAGATGATTTCAGTCCGATTATGTATCGATCTGGTGACCTTGTTAGATTATTACCTTCAGGGGAAATTGAATATGTAAGCAGAAAAGATACACAAATAAAAATTCGTGGCCATCGAATTGAAATTGGTGAAGTAGAACATGCCCTAGCTGAAGTTGATCATATTCGTGATGTCGCTATTATTGCTAAACAAGATGATGATGGGCTGAATATGTTAGTCGCTTTTTATACTACTCTAACAGGGGAAGGTTTTCCTCAATCTTATTTACGTGATTTTCTGTCTGAAAAATTACCGAAATATATGGTACCGTCTTATTTTCAATTTTTAAATGAACTTCCTGTTTCTCCAACAGGAAAAATTGATCGGCGAACCCTTTCAACCATTGAATTAGTAAAAGAAGAAACACGAAAAGCTGAAAATCTTCCGAGAACAGAAACAGAAGTGATCATTTCAGAAGCATGGAAAAAATCGCTCCGTTTAGCAAAAATTGATATTTATGATGATTTCTTTGAAATTGGCGGACATTCATTGAAAATTCTGGAAACGTTAGTTTTATTAAAACCAGCTTTTCCACAATTGAAAATTAATGACTTTTTCTTAAATCCTACGATCGAAAAGCTTGCTCTGCGTGCATTAGAGCTTAGTCAACTTACACCGTTAGAAAAGCAAAATGCAAATGCAGCTGAAGAGATTATTGATTTAATTGAAAATCCTATTTCATTTGGTTCAAAGCAATCTGCTAAACTGCTAAACCAAAATGAGATTCTTTTAACAGGTGCAACTGGTTATCTCGGTTCACATATTTTACAAGAACTTCTTTTACAAACAGAGGCAAATGTTTATTGTTTAGTCCGCGGTTCATCGGCAGAGCATGCTGAAGATAGACTTTGGGAGACGATTAATTATTATTTTGGAGAGAACTTACTAAAAGAAGCTCAAAATCGCGTTGTTGTAGTAAAAGGTGATTTGGAAAAAGAAGAGCTCGGTCTGTTTAAAGAAGACAGGGAACTTCTACAAAAACATATTGATAGCATTATCCATTGTGGTGCAGATGTAAGACATTATGGAGATTATGAACATTTTTCAAAAGTAAATAAGCAAAGCACAGAATATTTACTTGAGTTTGCTAAAAGTAAGGATGGCCTGCGTTTTCACTATATCTCAACTTTAGGTATTCCAGAAGACTTAGCTCTAGAAGGAAAATGGGAATCAACACAAAGTATAAATGAATTACTCAATATATCATTACAAAACGTTTATACAAACAGTAAGCTTGAATCTGAAAAAATATTATTCCAGGCAGCAGAGAAATATGGAATTCCAATTACGATTTATCGTGCCGGAAACTTAAGTTGTCATTCGAAAACAGGGATGTTCCAAAAAAATATTGATAGCAATGCTTACTATCGGATGTTAAAAACGATGCTCACACTGAAAGCAGCCCCTAAAGTTGAATGGTTTGTTGACTATACTCCGATTGATTATGCCAGTGAGAGTATTGTCTCTTTATTTAAACAAGATGAATCTGTTGGGCGTATTCTTCATATTTGTAACCATGAACAAATTCATTACTCAAAAATGATTGATTATATGAAACAATGCGGCTATAAGGTTGAACTTAAAGAAAGGGCGGAATATGAAAGCTGGTTATTTAGTGAAAATGGTATTGATCCTGAAATTCTCCAGCTAACGATTGCACAGCTTGAAGGAGATGGAGCGAAGGATTCAAATTATCGCTATGCTTGCCCGGAAACAAAGAATTTATTAAAGGGGACGGGAATTATTTGTCCAAATATCAATGAAGAGTTTTTTACTAAAATGATTAATTACGCTGTCAAGGTCGGTTATTTTCCTGAACACTAAATAAAAAGACCAAGTGCATAAGCTTGGTCTTTTTTAATAGTAAGGAAGGGTTAATATGATTGAAATTTGGATTGTTGAGAGACGTGATGATGAGAAAATTAATCCTGCTCTTTTTTCAGTTTTAACAAAAGAGCAACATGACTATATTTCAAGTAAACGACTGATGCAAGATCGATATAACTCATTACTTGGAACAGTTCTGAGTCGTTATGTTCTTGAAAATCGATTTTCATGTTTTTATCCAATAAAACGAAATGCTGATAGAAAGCCTTATGTTGATCATTTCCCTGGAGAGATAAATATTTCTCATTCTAATAATACAGTTGTTTGCGCAGTGAACGCGACTGGGAAAATTGGTGTTGACATTGAAGAGATTAGTGAAATTGATTTTGCGATTATAACCGAGTTTTTCAGCTTCAATGAACAGTATATGTTTCATATTTTATCCAGTAAACGAAAGAAACAATTGCTTTTATATCAACTTTGGACATTGAAAGAATCTTTTGTCAAAGCGACAGGTACGGGTTTAGGTCCTATTTTACTTTCTAACATTGAATTTGATTTAACTGGTCAGCCCAGATTGAAATTTCAACAGAATAACTGGAAATTTCATTCAGGACTATTAAATGAAACTCATTGTTTATCTGTCTGTTACTCTGCTAGTAAAGAGGAAATGATTTCAATTCATAAGATTTCCTTAAATGAATTAGCAATGTACTTTTTAAAAGATCAAACCAGCTATATTGGATAGCTGGTTAATTGTAAAAAATAGAAATTTATTTTTCGTGTAAAACTATGAATAACATAACAGATAGTATTAAAAGGTTTCTATTTTTACTATAAAGAGGATGAATTTAATAAGATCCACAGAAATAAATTACATAAAATACCAAAAATATTACGAAAAAATGGTTAATATGACAGAAAAAGCTGAATTGAAATATTAATGTAACATAAAAAGCCTTATTTAGACATAAAATGATGTTATAATCTTATCTATAAATAAGTTTGTTACATATAATATTATTTAACCAAATATAACATAATCGAAACATAATAGATTCACTTATAGATGACATAATTATTCACTATTTACAAATTAAATCGAATAGGTTGAAGAAATGAGGGTATTTAAAGTGAAAAGAAAAAGTATGTTAGCCTTAAATCTCGCATTAGTTCTTGGAGTAGGAAGCTTATACTCTGTAACAGGAACGGCGAAGGCTGAATCAATTGATGAACAAAGAGCGAAAGTACAAGTTGAAATCCAAGAGGCTAATAAAGAGATTAATCGTCTTCAAAATGAGAAATCTAAATTAGTAGACCGTATTGTAAATCTTAATTTAGCAATTACTGATAATAATAATAAAGTAGAAGAAACAAAAAAAGCTATTGCAGCAACAACAAAAGATATTAAGAAGTTAGAAAGCGAAATTGTCGTTTTAAAAGAGAGAATTACTAAACGTACATCTTTACTAGAAGAACGTGCTCGTTCATTCCAGGAAAACGGTGGAAAAACGGAGTATCTTTCTGTTGTGCTTGGATCGACAAGTTTTTCAGATTTAATAGGCCGTGTGCATGCAGTGACAACAATCGTACAAGCGGATCAAGATTTAATTAAGGAATTTGAAGCAGACAAAAAGTCCTTAGAAACAAAGCAAACTTCGGTACAAGATAAGCTAGCTGAATTGGAAGACACTCAGGGAGAATTAGCCGAAATGGTCTCTCAGCTTAAAGATCAAAAGGTACAACAAAGTGAATTAGTTGCCAAGCTTGAAAAAGAAGCGCAAGCTAATTTAAACAAAAAAGGCGATTTAGAACAGAAGGATCAAGCGCTTGCTGCAGAAAAAATTCGACTTGAAATCGAACAGCGTGAGAGAGAAGAAGCAGCTCGTAAAGCAGCAGCTGAAAAAGCGGCAAAAGAAGCAGCTCGTAAAGAATCAAAAGCAAATGAAACTAAATCTACTAAAAGAGCAAGCTTAAATACAGATAATAGTAATAAATCAGTTTCAGAATCTGCCGCTGGTAATAAATCTAATTCAGATTCATCTCGTAATGAGAGAGAGAACGATAATAATAGAACAGAAGCTCCAGCACCAAAGCCAGCTCAATCTAGTGGTGGAAGTGTTGTAACTGTAGGGAATAAATATATTGGTAACTCTGTTTATGTATTTGGTGGAGGAAGATCACAATATGATATTGATAATGGACGCTTTGATTGCTCTGGTTTCGTTTATTGGGCATTTAGAGAAGCAGGTATTGATATTGGACCAACTGGAAATACAGATACATTAAAAAATAAAGGTACTCGTGTTTCTACAAGTGAAATGCAACCTGGAGATTTAGTATTCTTTGATACATATAAAAAAGACGGTCATGTTGGAATTTACGTTGGAAACGGTAAATTTATCGGTTCACAAGGTTCAACAGGTGTTGCAATTGCAAATATGTCATCAGGATACTGGGCTGAAAAATTTAATGGACGAGTTGTAAGAATTTAATTAGAGTAAAAAACACTTATTATTAGGAATATATATTCTAGTAATAAGTGTTTTTTTAATATTATTACCAGTCGTTCATGTTAAAGCAGTTGAAAGCCTGGCGAGAAAAAATTGGTTGGCTACAGTTATGATGGAAGTCACAGCATTTTTTATGACCACAATCACATAAGTGTTTTTTCTTTTTACAATTTGAATGACAAGGTTTGCAACGATCTTTTATTTGTCTCTCACATCTGTCGCATAATAACTCTTTGCATTTTTTAGGGCAAGGCTTCTGACAAGGCTTACAAATTCGTTTTCCACGACAATCTATTTGTAGATCATTCATAAACTCTTCTTTCATATTTCTACATGAACACATTTGAATCCCTCCTTTACATATATATTTTTCATAAGAGAATTTTCCTTTCCTCTTATTAGTAAGTTATGCATTGTCATATAGATTTGCATAGACAAACATATTAATAGTTTTTAATTTTAAAGCTTACAAAGTAAATTTTAAGCGGTTATAGGATGAGGAACTAATTATATAGATCTTGTTTAAGTTCTTAATAAGCTTTTGAAGTAGAATTATCGATTTTATAGATTCGCCTAATAGATTTTAGCCTGCGTACGGACGTAGTATAGGCTTTTTGAGAAGAAAGAGGAAATAACAGAATATGAAAGAGATGAATATATAGGTATAAATGAATTAAAGTTATCCAATCTTTTATTTCAAAAAAAACCAACCCAAGAAAATATAGGTTGGTTTTACATATAAAGCGTTTTCGTTTTTCTTGATTAGCTAGCCTTAGTTTCTGCATGACCGTGGTGGTGTGCATGTGCATCATCTTTGCTTGGTTTACCATTTAAAACTAAGTTTAGAATAAGTAATGTAAATGTACCCATTACAACACCATTTCCAACAAGCAGACGAGCAGTTTCAGGAAGTGCATCAAAGACACCATGTGAACCTTTAATAGCAAGTCCGATACCGACACCAACAGCAACGATTAATTGATTAGAAGGCTTCGTCATATCAGCTTTAACTAACATTTGTAATGCAGCAACCATTAACATACCGAACATTGGAATCATCGCACCGCCAAGAACCGGAGTTGGAATCATCGTTGTAATAGCAGAAACTTTTGGTACTAATCCTAAAATAAGAAGGATAACCCCTGCGCAAATAACAACAGCTCTGTCTGTTACTCTTGTAAGCATAACAAGACCAACGTTTTGTGAGAAAGTAGAGTGGTTGAAAGAGTTAAAAATACCACTTAACATACTGCCGAGACCTTCTGCACGAATACCTTTTGTGATTGCTTTTCTATCAACATCTTGTTTACAAATCTCACCTAGCGCAATAAATACACCGATACTTTCAATGGCAACAATTAAAGAAATAATCGACATTGTAATAATAGATGAAACTTGGAATGTAGGTGTACCAAAATGGAATGGCTGTACCATACTGAACCAGCTTGCGTTTGCAACCGCTTCCGAACTTACTAAACCAAAGAAGTTTCCTACTACAGAACCTATTACTAATGCAAGTAAAAGTGCAATCGCTTTCATGAAACCTTTAAGAAGAACATTTAATACTAAAAAGCTTACTAGTGTAATAGCAGCTAATAATAAATTAGTAGGATCTCCAAAACTTGCAGAACCTTCACCACCTGCTGCATTTTTCATAGCAACCGGCATTAATGATGCACCGATAATTAAAATGATAGAACCTGTAACGACTGGCGGGAAGAAAATAGACAATCTTCCGATTAACGGAGCAGCTAATGCGATAATTAAACCTGAAACTGCAACGGAACCGAGAACACCTGTTATACCGTATTCTTTCCCTATTGCAATAATTGGTTCAACAACGATAAAGGATGTAGCCATTAAAGCTGGTAATTTAATACCAAATCCAAATCCGCCAATAACTTGGATACATGTAGCAATACCACAAGCAAACAAGTCAAATGCAATTAAGTAAACAATTTCTTCCGGTGTAAGTCCAATTGCTGGACCGATCATTAGAGGGACAGCAACAGCTCCACCGTACATTACACATACGTGTTGAAACCCTAACATTAGAATTTTAGCTTTACTAAGTTGGTTCATTGACAACTCCTCCTGTATTTACTAGTACTTAGTTTGATAAGAATAAAGCTGGTATAATAATTTTGAATATATGGACCTATATAGTCAGCTTATTAAATAAAATACCATAAAATATTTCTATATCAATATTTGAATATTAACATTATAATTGGGATAAAGACAATTATTTTTTTAAAAAATTCAAAATTTTTAAGTCGATTTCTTTGTCTGATCCTGTCTGAAGGTGTAGAAAAGAGGCAAGATTTTTTAGAAGTGGAGGTTTTTTATTTGCATTTTACTGTGTCGAAAGCGCTGAATATTAAGTTGTTTGAGCGCTGTCAATTAGTTGCAGGTAAAGATGGACTTAATCGAACAATCCGCTCTGTAAGTATTATGGATACTGTTGATACTAGAGGATTAAAAAATGGAGATCTGTTGCTTACAACAGGTTTTGTGTTTAAAGATGATACAGATAAACAAATTCAGCTTATTCAAGAAATGGCAAACAGAGGTTGTGCCGGGCTTGCTATTAAGGTGAAAAGATTTTTTTCCACTACCCCAGAAGCGATGAGGGCCGAAGCCGACCGTTTACACTTCCCCTTAATTGAAATTCCATATGATATTTCACTATCTGACTTGCTTGTACTCGTTACTCGTGAAATATTCAACAGAGAAAATTTTTTCAATGATCAAAAAAGAAAGAAAGAGTTCTTTACTGAATTATTCAGTGGTGGCTTTACAAATAAAGATGCAATAATAAATCAGCTTGCAGAATACGGAGTGTTTTTAAACAACAGTTTCGCTGTAATGTATTGCCTGCAAAAAAATAGTCCGGTATCTGGTACGACTAATTCTGACATGTTTCTCTCTTTAATAAGTGAGATAGAAACAAAATATGATTTAAAAATGTATGTAGTAAAACTTGATCATTATATTATTATAATTCAGCCTCAAGATTCTTTATCGCTTGAAAGACAAAGTGTGAAAGAAGCAGCTAATTATTTAGTAGATAAATATCAAAAGCAATTCCCCGATACAGGAATAACAATAGGAATAGGCAATTATAAAGAAGAAGCTGTTCATCTCATTTCAAGTTATATTGAAGCACGAAATGCTATTGAACTAGGTCTCCAATTAAATAATGATGGAATAGGGAAGGTTTATGAGTACACAGCAATGGAACCGGATTTTTTGCTTCGGGAACTTCCTGATAGTATTTTAAATAATTTCCTTTCATCTGCTTTAAATCCCCTTATTAAATACGATGAGCAAAATGATACAGAATTATTAAAAACACTTGAAGTATTTTTACAATGTAGAGGAAAAATCGAAGATACGGCGCGATCTCTTTTTTTACATAGAAATACAGTGAAATTTCGAATTACAAGGATTGAAGAATTATTGAAAGTGGATTTTAAAAACGGTGAGGAGCTATTCAGGCTCCAGCTGGGATTAAGAGCTGCTAGACTTTTACATAAAATAAAATAAGAAAATCGACCCATCTTAGTATTTAATTAGGATGGGTCGATTTTTAAAATTAGACATGTAATGAATTCGTCTTATTTAAATGAAGAAGCCGTAATGCACAATTAAGCTGAAACATCATATTTCCATCATCAAAATTTATATTTAGCAATTCCTTAATTTTAGCAATTCTAAAATGAATTGTATTACGGTGAACCCCTAATTGATTCCCGGTTTCAGAAGGTTTAAGCGAGCAATTCAAATAAGTCTCTAATGTCTGGATTAAATTTGAATTATTCTCTTTATCATAATTAATTAATGGACCAATAATATTAGCAATGAAGTTTTCGGAAATAAAAGATGGAATATGCCGAAGAATGGTATAAATTTGCAAGGTTGAAAACTCATAAACATTTTCGTTAGGAGAAACTAGTTTTCCGAACTGAATCGCTTCATATGCTTCATTATAACTTGTTGGACAATTTGAAATATCTGTTTGATAAGAACCGAGTCCAATATAAATTTTATCCTTTTCAAATTCTTTTTTCAAAAATTCAATAAAATCATCTTTCATTTGGAGGATCGATTCATCCTTTTGATTTCTATTATAGTTATGCTGTGATTGAACAATGATTACTCCGTTATCTTCATATTCTCCAAAAAATAAATGTATCTTCTTCATACTGGCAAAAGATTCGAATTTATTTTGAATAGAAATAAAATCAAACTTTTTATTTCTATTAGTAAAAGGAGTAATGCACAGACAAATATAGCCTGCTGCTTGATACAATCCTAAACTGCTCCCCTCAGACAAAATTGCTTCTTTACTCTTCAGTTTCTTAGTCAGTAATCGTCTAATAAATTCATTTTTTTTCTCTTGACCATATTTTTCTCCCTGATAAATAAATACTTGTCTTAAAACTGGTGCAAGTAAATCAGATACCGATAAATCTTCAGGAATTTCAATGATTGGCAAATTCAGCTTATTTGCAATTTTTATCATGTTTTCGGGTAATTCAGACAACTTGATAACTAGTCCAGCACAATCAAGCTTTGCAAGATCTTCTATTAAAGAAACAAAATCAAATTCATTATCAAATACATATCCGGATGTTAATACTAAATCTCCTGCTTTTAGCCATTTCATGACATCTGGAGCATCAAAACTATTTACTGAGTTAATTTCTCTGGAAAGACCATTTTCCCCTGCGACAATTTTGCAGCGGTCCAATGGAGGAATTGAAAGAGCTTCAAATAGAGTCAAACCCAAGTAGTATCATCCTTTCTATAATGTTCCTAGTTATATTATTTATCGTAAATTGACATATAGTCAATGAAAAACATGTAGAAATTGTGCTCATAGCACAATTAAAATGACGACTTTTGTCTTTTTTATCTAATGACGTAAACGCTTCCAAGTTATAAACTATAGTTAATCCTAATGCAGTGCATAAACAAAATAAAATTTGAAATGCTAAAGCACGTAGGAGTACATCGAATAGATGTACAAGGTATTTGAGAAGGGAGGAAATTTGAAATTAGTATTCAATTGAAAGACATCAATAACATGAGTCAAGAAGAGTTCGTTAAAGAACTTGGTTGGATATTTGAACACTCACCTTGGATTGCAGAGCGTGCATGGGGAGCTGGACCATTTACTTCAGCTGAACAATTGCATGAAAGCATGGTAAACGTTGTAGAGCATTCTTCATTAGAAGAAAAGCTTGGTTTACTAAGAGCCCATCCTGATTTAGCGACAAGAGTACATATGGCTGATGCTTCTGTTAAGGAGCAGCAGGGAGTTGGACTCGATTCACTAGGTGAGGAAGAGTATGAGGAGTTCTTATCATTAAACGATTCATACAAAGAAAAATTCAACTTTCCTTTTATTCTTGCAGTAAAAGGTCATAACAAAGATTCTATTAAAGAAGCTATGAAAACTCGATTAAATTTAGATAAAGATGCTGAACTACAGGAAGCACTGAATCAAATTTATAAAATTGGACAATTTCGTTTAGAAGATCACGTCCAAAACTAACCCTTAGGAGGAATTCAAC
>NZ_BCVG01000047.1 GCF_001591625.1 Metabacillus fastidiosus NBRC 101226 | reverse complement strand
ACACCCTGTGGGCCTCAGCTAACCATCAGTGGGGGATAAGAAAAAAAACAACTGATGGAAGTTTCACTTTATAGTGTATAAGATAATATTATTATATTGAAATCATACGTAAGAGAAATAATTTTGTTTGATTTTATATTATGATGGTTGTTAGAATTTATTTTCTATTTTTTGTAAATTAATTATTTTTTATGCTATATTTATTTTAATGTATTAAATTCTGCCTTAATACCCGTATAATGTTTATTTATAAAACGTTATACGGGTATTAAAATTATAACAATGCGTCTGCTTCAACAATATGGAACGTCAAATTGCTTTTATCCGATAAATTCATTTCATAAGGAGTAACGGCTTTTCCTTCTTCATCTTTAATAATCCTAATTTCAGGTCTTCCAACTGAATTGAAATTATATTTCGAAACAATTCCAGTTCTGCCGTCATTTAATTTCACAGTCAATCCCGGCGGATAAATAGCTATACAATTTCTAAACATTTCGACTTGTTTACTCTCAAACTGTGTGCCAATTCCGCTGTAAAGTAATTCAATTCCTTTATGCGGCAGCATTGCAGGCCGATATATCCGATGACTCGTCACAGCATCAAAAACATCAGCAACACTAAGAATTTTTGCATACTCATGAATCTCATTTCCTCTAAGGCCTCTTGGGTATCCTAAACCGTCCAGCCTTTCGTGATGCTGAAGTGCACAATGTGCTACTGTAAGAGGAATCTCATGAATCTTTTTAAGTATATCGTACCCTAGTTCACTATGTATTTTTATTTGTTCAAATTCTTCAGTCGTTAATTTTTCAGGTTTATTTAAAACCTCTTTAGGTATATACATTTTCCCAATATCATGAAGCATCGCCCCTAAACCAATTTCTTCTATCTTTCTAAGAGGCAAACCGTTTTCGATTGCTAACTGACAAGCATATATGGCGACATTTAAGCTATGACTATACACATGATCTTCGTGAATCTTTGTTGATGCTAATAAATTTAAAGCAACTTTATTTTCACTTAAACAACTTACAATATCTTTAAAAATCTTTTGAAAGCTCCGAATGGCTCTTTCCGATTTAATCATTGCATGAAGATTTGATTTTTCTGGACTTAATGTCGAAAGTGTATCCAAACCATCTGTAATGATATTTACAGCCTCGGTACGTAAAAACTCAGGAATGGATTCAACGATTTCAATTCCTTCGGACAGATCATCTTCTATATATATAGTGAAAACATTAAAATCCTTTAATCTTTCTAATAAACCAGCTGTCATCAACGTTCCTTTAGCAAGAAGGACTTTTCCGTTTTCATGATAGATAGATTTACCTAGCCTGACATCTGTTCTACATCTTTCTAACGTTATTAACCGCATTTCCTCCTTCTCTCCTGTCTATATATATTCACTGAGAGTGAGAAGTAATTTCTATTGTAAAATTGTAATAACTTAATCTCTCATTTACTTATTATTTTCAACTATGATAGGTAAATGATACTATATTAATTAAAAAAATACTATATCAATATGTCGAAAAAAGTAGTAAAAGAAGTTAAATTTTCAATTTTTTTAGTGTTTTATACCTTTTTACCCATTTCTTTTTCCACTTCTAGCGGTTCATAGCTCCTTTCAAATACTCCTTCAAGAAGTGCTGACCTGCTAAAGTCATAGTGGGAATATTTCTCTTTCGCTTCTCTTTTCAACCTTTCTTTGTTAATGGCAGGGTACTTACTAATAAGATGTTTACAATAAGTTTCAATAATCATTGATTTTATTAGCTCGTCAATTTTTTTCTCACTAAAGAAATCGATCCTGCTTTTTTCTATCATTTTTAATGTGTTTTCAAACTCTAATTCCTTTATCTTTCCTTTATGTTCATATCCCATTATTTTCATTAATGCAGGTTCGCTTACTTGTAATTTAGATACCTGTTTATATCTTGTTACTCTTAATACTTCCGTCGTAATATCTAACTGATTAAGTATTTTTTCCATTGTATTTACATTCACTCGCTTTGAATGAGAAGAAACAAATAGAGCCGACTTCATATTTTCATCTAATTTATTACTGTATTTCCGTTTTACCTCTGCATATTTTCTCGCGAATCTATTATTTAGTTCTTTCCTTTCTCTTCTTAATTCACCTAGTGATTGCACTTCTTTTACTTTTTCATATTCCGGTTTCTTTTGAAAAACTATTTGTTCATTTATCTTTTTTAGAGCATCTTCTATTTCATTAAATTCCCTTCTCTCTAAATCATTTAAGAAAGGTAAAATCAATGCCATCTCTTCTTCTTTTTTATTTTTATCTTTCAATACTGAACCATACATCCAGCGGTAATAATGTTTTTCTTCTTCAATAGTATCGTCGTATGCGTTCCTGAATTTTTTATATTTTTTTAAATAGTCTGCTGTTTGCTTTGTAATCGCAACAATTTGCTTTTTATTTCCCTTCTCTATTACTATTCTCAAATTTTCAAAATCAATATTTTCAAAATTTAAGGCGATTAGTTCACGGGATTTAAGCATCGTTTCTGCAGCTAAACGGAAATAAATCCAGTTTCTCATAAGATCACGCAATCTGCTGTATGAATGAGGTTCATGACCTATTGAACGCAAATAATGGTTATAATCCTCAATTTGTCTTTTATGTGTTCCTAAGTTTTTTAATAGTTTTACTTCTGTCTCAATTAAAATAGCTTCTGAATAAAAAGTCTGTACCTTTGGAGCAGGACTCTGCCAATGAACACCCTCCATTTTAAGATGTTTATGATAATTTTTTTGGAGCTTAAGGACTTGTTTAATTGCGAGGTTTTTATAATAATTGGATGCATCATAAGCTTGTAAATATTCGTTTATTACTTCAGCTGTTACACTCGGAAACTGCTCGGGATTTGTATAAAATAACCATTCGTAAAATGACTGTAAACAATAAAAATAAAGACTTTTTGTTTCCTCTTTCACAGTGAGGCTGGAAATATAATCATTTATTTGCTGTAAAATTATTTTTACATCATTCATTTTTGATAAAAGCAAATCAGTATTATTTACAATAATATTTACTTGCTCTCTCGACTCATAAAAATAATCATTTATTTTATATTTTACATTTTCATAAAACAGCTCCATATTACTCCTGCTGTTACCCCTCTGTATAAATGAACTTTTCAGCATCTCTTCCCGCATCTGCTTTGTATTTATAATAGCTAATAACTCTTTGTTTAAAGAAATATTTTTAAAACAGTCAACTGCTGCATAAAGAAGCTCAAAATCAGAAATTACTTCCCCTATTTTCATCGAGCAAACAGGTTTTTTCAAAAAATCGAGTATAATTACAGCGGGGATTTCTATTTCTTTATTTCTTATCGTTACATGAATTTCAATCGGAAAATTTCCGTTTTCCTCTATTTGTTCAATATGATTTATCGATTTAAAATGGAATAGTGATTTAAAAATTCTTTTATCATATTTTAGCATTTTATTATTCCTTTCTTTTGAAAAAAATAATTAATTTTTATGCTATAAATTCTAGAAAAAGTATTAAAATCCTTTTAATTATAGGAAATTATTTTTAGCTAGTTGCCCTTATTATATCTGTTACTTTATATCCTAAAGTATCCGCAAAATTTTCATTTGCTCAAATAACTTTGCCTTGGTGGTCAAATTCTATCATCGCAAGTGAACCTTCCATCGCGGTTAATACTACTTTTCCATCTAATACTTATGTGCTTGATTTCACTTTTTTCATTAAATATATCCTTCTTCCATTTAGCATTAATTTCACATTTAAAACCTTGCACCAGTAAAATACTATAATCATTTTAAAGTTATTTTTTAACTAAAAGAGGGAAATAAAGACTTTTTTGCTATTTTAAAGTGATTCTATTTTACTTATTTAACAAAAGAAAGCCTGTAACCTATTTAGGTACAGACTTGTTCACTGTTAGAAAAATTCTCCGTGCTTTCATAAACATCCAAAATGAATAAAATGCTGTTATTAACCAGACAACGAGCATAAACCCGCTAATAACCGGAATTAATGTCATTTGAAAAATACTTTCTCCCAATACTGTCTGGAAACCTATCAGGCACATAGAAATAATCCAGGCGCTTCCTCCAATATGAAGAAGCATGTTTCCTTTTCGCTTATGAACTTTTGCCTTCATTAAAAACCATCCCTGCAACACTAATACTTGTAAAGCATGAAAACCGAGACCATGTAAAACGATAAAGTTTCCATATGTACCAAAATAGCGGTCTTGAATAACAATCATCCATATTCCTGCAATTAATGCCAACATAATAGAAATAAATGAATAACGGATACTAAGTATAAAATGTTCGTTATGAATACTTTTACGGAAAAACTGGATCATTAATTGTATTAATAGAACGACAATTAATAAAGAGACTATACCAAATGATATGCCTATTATCATATCAATTATTGATCCTGCTCGTGAGAATCTCGGATTAATACCCCGAAAATGCTGAATTGTTTCAACTAAGTAGAAATAAGAAATGATAAAGATAAAATACTGTCTCATTCTCTTTTTACGGAGATCATTCAATTGAGAAAACGGTAAAATAGCAGCTATCGTCAATATAAAAATTGCAACTGCCGCATTAAACGAAAAGGCATTTTCCAAATTCCCTTCCGGCTCGACAATAGGACCGTTAAAAAGAATAAAAATTGCAATACCCGTTGCTAATAAAAAGCCAATGATAGCCGTAATAACAAGCCATTTCTCTCCTTGAAATAATTTAATAGAACGAACATTTTCCATTAGTCTGTCTCCTTTTATTTATTAATAAATAAATTTATCTAAAAAAGAATAAATCAATATTCTTTTCTACATTCTTCATCTTTCATATTAAATATTTCCGGTAAATCTAATACTTCTGAAACTGTAATAAGAAGGCCTGTACCTATGAATTCACTTGCTTTTTCCTTTGGAAACGGAATCCCTGCTTTTTCAAATTTTAAAAACAGCATTTCGTAAATAGTAAGAAATAATTTTCTAATATGCTGGCGGATACCTTCATCTGCAATTGTATAAGCTTGCATAACCATTAGCACTTCGTAACGGTATTTTTTTATTATTTCCATAAATGATTTACCCATCTCTGATGATAACCGGTCGGCTGGTGCCTCTACTTCCATAAATGTATAGTAGATTTGATTAAAAGCACGCTCTATTACAGCCTTGAATAACTCTTCTTTATTTTGAAAAAAGTGAAAAACATATGGCTGTGTAACACCGGCAGCGTTAGCAATCATAGCCGTAGTTGTTTTATAATAACCATTTTCCGCAAAGAGCTGTATTGCTTTATTAATAATTAACTCCTTTTTATCTTCACGATTAGCCAATCATCTCATCCTTTATTTATTTATTTATCTATAAATAAATAATACTTAATTCTTACATTTATAGCAACAAAATGCTTTATTTCCATTAATTAATAGAAATAAAGCATTTTTAAAATCATTATTTTTCTTTTACTGTTTTCCCCTCTTTTTCATATACGAGCCATTCAGATCCACTGATTTGATTAGATGCATCAATGATTTTGCTTTTTACTCTTTGTGCTTCAGATCCCTTTAATAATGTCGGCTGATAATCATTTCGGGTAGAAACAGATGAAATCGAGAATGGAACAACTTTAATCTCTTTTTTATTCGTCAGTTTCCCATTTTTCAAATGAAATGTTTGCTGGAAAACGAATGTATCTTTATCACTTGGATTCCTGTTACCTCCAAACATAAAGTTGCCGAGACTGTATACGATAAATTTATCCTTATATTCTTCAATACCTTGAACAACATGAGGATGGTGGCCAAGGATTAAATCTGCCCCGCTGTCAATTGTAAATTTCGCCAATGTTCGCTGTGATTCTGTCGGAACATAGCTTCTTTCGATGCCCCAATGAAAATGGACGAGAATAATTTGAACATTTTTATCTTGTAATTTCTTTATATCCTTTTTAATCTGTTTTCTTATCTCAGGAGTATCACGCCAGCCTTCATATCCTAAAGCTCCTATTTTTACATCTTTAATCGTCGTAATATAGTTATTTTCGTATCCAAAATAGCCGATATCCTGTTTCTCCAAATTTTTTATTGTATCAGTATAGCCTTGTTCCAAATAATCAAAAATATGATTATTCGCTAAATTCACCGCTTCCACTCCGCCTAATTTTAAAATTTTCGCATATGACGGATCCCCTTTAAAACGAAATTTCTTCGCTGCTTTTTGTGTCGCATTCGTTAATGTCGTTTCTAAGTTTACAGTCGTGAAATCATCTTCTAAAAAAATATCATTTAAACCTTTTACAAAATGAGGAAGACCGCTTATGGAAGCTTCATGTACGAAAGAACCTTGATAAGGGAAAGCTTCATCTGTGCCAAGTGTAAAATCTCCCGCAGCACTTATTTTTAATTCTGTCTCTGTAACACCTGCTTTTTCCCCTATGTTATTGCTTTTCTTCTCATGAGTGATTACTTCTCCGTCTGTATCTTCCTGTTCATTTCCCGCAATCTCAGTCGTTACTTTTTCTGATTTCATATTATTATAAATAATAAAAACTATTACTATTAGAAAAATAAAAAAAAGAAACCTCCTTACAGATCTTTTTAGACGCCTCCGTCTTCGTTTCGCTCTAGGTTCTAGTTCTGTGACACTTCTCTCTCCATTCATTTATTTACTCCCCTTTATGTTCACTCAACTATAAGACGAATTTAAAACAAATTTTGTTACATTTGTTAAAAATTGATTATATTCTCTACTAAATTACCTTTATTTATTTTAGGTAAAAATACCTATCTATTATATACTATCTCTCTATTCATACGCTATATGTTATAATGTTTTCCTAATTTCAAAAAATAGTGGTGATATGTTAAATATGCAGGCTTTTTTACAGCTTAATACAATCTTCATTAGTATATTAATAGAGGCAATTCCTTTCGTACTGCTTGGGGTTTTTATCTCAGGGTTTATTCAGATGTTTATCACAGAGGAAATGATCGCTAAAATCATTCCAAAAAACCGGTTCCTAGCTGTTTTATTAGCAACGATTGTTGGGGCATTATTTCCAGCTTGTGAATGCGGGATTGTTCCTATTGTAAGAAGGCTTCTATTAAAAGGGGTTCCATTGCATGCAGGTATTGCTTTTATGCTCACAGGTCCGGTTATTAATCCGCTCGTCTTATTTTCTACCTATGTTGCATTCGGAAATAAATGGGATACAGTGTTGTACCGAGGCGGGCTTGCGATGGTTGTTGCATTCATTGTCGGGATTATTTTATCTTATCAATTTAAAGACAATCAGCTTATTAAAAATACATCGCTGCATGAGCATGCTGTAGAAGGAACTTTCTTTCAGAAATTAAAAGGAACATGCCGGCATGCGGTTGATGAATTTTTTTCAGTTGGAAAATACTTAATACTAGGTGCATTCATTGCTTCTGCAGCACAAATATTTATAAAAACATCAACATTGCTCGCAATTGGGCAAAATGATTTATCATCCTCACTCGTTATGATGGGTTTAGCATTTGTACTTTCCCTCTGTTCAGAGGCTGATGCTTTTATCGCTTCTTCTTTCAGCAGCACATTTTCCCTCGGCTCTTTGATTGCCTTTCTCGTATATGGTGCAATGGTCGATATTAAAAATACTTTTATGATGCTCGAAGCCTTTAAAAAACGATTCGTCTTCATCTTAATCGTTTATATTTCTGTGCTTGTCTTAATCGGCTCCTTATTCATTCCATTTAAATAAGAAAGCGAGGGATCAGTTTTTGTTTCGTATATTTGTTTTATTATTATTTACATATTTCTTTTTTCATCTGCATGTTTCTGGTAATTTATCAAAATATATTAATATGAAATATTCATACCTTTCCTACAGCGCAATTTGGATTTTAGCTTTTTTAGCGATTGTTCAAATTATTACTTATTTTAAACAGTCTGAAAAAGAAAATTGCCATTCTGACTGCTGCTGTGATCATGAACACGAGCATGAAAGTAAGAAGCCTTTTTATAAAAGAATGATCGTTTATATGATTTTCTTCTTTCCTTTAATTACAGGATTTTTCCTGCCTATAGCAACGCTTGATTCTAATATCGTAAAAGCAAAAGGATTTTCTTTTAAAGCAATTGAATCGAATGAGCAATATGCTCAAACTCAATATTTAAGGCCTGATACGAGTGTTTATTATGGAAAAGAAGGCTATGACGAGCTTATGGCAGAAGAATTTAAAAAGTATTCCAGGAAAAATACTATTTCCTTGCATGATGAAGATTATTTAAAAGGGATGGAGACAATTTATAATTATCCTGGTGACTTTTTAGATAAAACAGTGGAATTTAACGGCTTTACTTATAAAGGGGATGCATTAAATAATAAACAGATGTTTATTTTGCGTTTTGGAATTATCCACTGTGTTGCGGATTCAGGTGTTTTTGGAATGCTCGTGGAATTCCCTAGTAATATGAAGTTAAAAGATGACGAATGGATTCATGTGAAAGGCAGCTTATCATCTATTTACTATCAGCCATTTAAAGCAGCAATACCTGTCCTTCAGGTAAAGGAATGGTCAAAAATTGAGAAACCTGATGACCCTTATGTTTATCGTGGATATTAAAAGGGGTTGTCCAAATCAGTCCCTAATAAGTTTTAAAAGCTGAAAGGCCCCATCATGAAATCCTTAATTTTACTGGATTCTCATAAAGGGGCCTTTCAGGAGGCTGTTTAAAAGGGATCGCTTTCTACCCCTTTTAGACAGTCTCTTTCATTTTATAATTGTCTATAAAAAACTTTATCAATATTATATTTTGACTGAAGCTTATTAATAATATATGTTTCATAAATTTCCCGGTCTGTCGGGTCCTCTACTACACAAACATCAATTCTATACACTTCATCTCTATGGTTTTTGATTGGGGAAACATTATCCTCAAAATGCTTTTTAATTCTCTGTCTTAATTTTCTCGCTTTTCCAACGAATAAAAGCTCATCATTAATATTATAAAATAAAAAAATTCCACCTTTATCTCTCGGAATTTCGTGAAAATCAATAAATCCATGAATAGGCTTTATGACAGGTTCATCTTCTTTACGTGTTTGTGTTCTTTCTGTAATCGTAATATCAGGTACTGGTATATCAATTTTAATCATATTTAGTCACTTCCTCATTTTAATAACAGAAGTAATCGTATCATAAGTCTGTTAGAAAAGCGATTATAATTGTATATTATTTCATCGCTCCTGCTACGTTATAATCGTTTAAATCCAATTCTGTCTCTTTTCCTTGTACAAGTTCAGCGAGCTCTTTTCCTAAATACGGACCAGCTGTTAATCCTGTTGCACCGAGGCCGTTCGCCACTACTATTCCACTATAGCCCGGTACCCTTCCAATGACAGGCAGGAAATCAGGTGTATACGGTCTGAATCCTACTCTTGTTTCTACCATTGTGCAATCAGATAGTCCCGGAGCAACTGTCAACGCTTTTTGAAAAATATGATACAATCCCCCTGCTGTCACACGGCGGTCAAATTGTGTATCATTTTCATGTGTTGCACCAACAACAATTTTCCCCTCATTAAAAGCAAGAATATACTGATCATTTGGCGGCATAACGACCGGCCAATCATCTGTATTAGCACCATCCATATGCAGATGAACAATTTGCGCTTTTTGATGAGTTACTAGAAACTTTATTCCTAACGGCTCTAAAAGAGCATCCGCCCAGGCGCCGGCTGTTACAATGACTTCATCTGCTTGCAGTTCTTTACCATCAACATAAATACCTGTTACTTTATTTTGCTCATATTTAAGCTTTGCATTCCCATGTAAAATATTCGCACCATTTTTTTTTGCACCATTTATTAATGCTTGGCACATCAATCTACCGTTTACCCGTGCTGCTCCGCTAATATGGAGAGAAAAATAATCTTCGTGTAAAGGAGGAAAAAGCTTTTTTGTCTCTTCAGCTGACAGTCTCGTTATTTCTCCGATCTCTGGTGCTTCTTCACGCTTTTTATATACCCGTTCCTCCATTTTATTCAGTTTTTCTTCGTCTGTATGAAGGCTGATCGCTCCTACTCGCTTATAGCCTGTCTCATTCTCGCCATCATTTTCAAGCTCTTTTATTAAGGAAGAATAATATTTCGCCCCGTTTTTCGCTAAGTTATACCAAGCTTTATTACGGCGCTGTGAAAGCCATGGACAAACAATGCCTGCTGCTGCATCTGTCGCTTGTCCTGCATCCTTTCTGTCAACTAACGTAATATTTACCCCGCTTTTGGCAAGATGATATGCAGCAGATGCACCGAGAATACCTGCACCAATGACAATATAAGATTTCACTTAATAACCATCACCTTTTCTTTATTGATTCTTCTATTTTAAACTAAAAAGAATCTTTTTCATTCTTAAATACTTCGGCAAAGGAAATAACATCAGCAGCAGGTAATGGTTTTGAAAAATAATACCCCTGAATAAGAGGACGCTCTGCCATAGAAGTAAGGAAATCGACTTGTTCCTTCACTTCCACCCCTTCGATAACAATATTAAAATCTAATGACTGACAAAGGGAAATGATCGCTTGAATAATAGAAGAATCTTTCCTCGAATTTGGCACTCCATCAATAAAGGATTTATCTATTTTTATCGTTGAAATCGGCAATTTTTTTAAATAAGATAAAGAAGATACACCCGTTCCAAAATCATCAAGGGCAAATGTGAAGCCGCTTGCTCGAATATCCTCCATTGCTCTAATAGCATTTTCAATATTGCTTACGACACTCGTCTCTGTTATCTCGAGTTCTAAATATTTTGTGTCAATATCATATTTTGCAGTGTTTTCTAATAAAGTTCTCTTAAATCTCGAGGAAGTCACATACACACCTGGTATATTAACTGCTATATGCCATGTACATTTTCCAGTCTCTAACCATTCACTAATCTGCTTGCAAGCTTTATGAATAACCCAGTCTGTTACATCGAACATCTTGCCGTTTTCCTCTAAAATCGGAATGAACTTAGCTGGCGATAATGGTCCTTCCACAGAATGATTCCATCTTAACAATGCTTCAAAGCTTTTAATCTTACGGGTAACAGGACAAACCTTCGGCTGATATACGAGATAAAGCTCGTCTTCCTCCATCGCCCGTTCGATATCATTTAATAAACTTTGTTCAAAAGTATAAGTATGAACTTGCGGATTATAATGAATGATCTCATGCTTATATGCAGTAGATGGATGATAAAGTACCGCTAATGTATTAGCAAATAATTGATCAGCCGTCTCCCCATTATTAGAGGTGGAACAGACCCAAACACTTTCAATAAAAGGTCTCTGCTCCTTAATAAGCAGTGGGCTTTTTACTATTGCTGAAAATCGCTCCATCGTTAGTTTCATACTATCAAATTCATACTTATCAGTAGTGAAGATTGCAAAGCGGTTTCCTTCAATTCTATATAAATCGATAGAACTCGGCTTTAAGGAAACTAAAATTTCACTAATATTGCGAATGATAGCATCACCGAAATCATAGCCAAAACCGCTGTTCCATTTCTCTAATCCATGTATATGTAATACAGCCAAAAAACTCGTTTTTCCAGAATTCGCTTTAAGTGTTTTTTCAAACTGTCTCCGGTTTGCAAGCTTTGTTAAAGAGTCAAAATAATTCAAACGGTGGTCTACATATTTATCCAGTATGCCTGCTACAATTGAAAGAGAAAGTAAAATCCCGATACCGATTGTCACGCTGGCAACGAGCAAAGTACTGTCCATTTGATGCATATTGTGAGTCAAATCTGCTGAAGAATTATCCACATAGAAAACAAGCGCCTTCATACCAATATAATGCATACTCGTAATCGCAAGTCCCATAACTGATGCAGCTGTCAGCTTCATCAAGCGGTTAGCAAAAAAATGATGCTTTACAGAGAAAATATAAATAGCAACAAGGGAAACAATAATAGCGATACAGACAGATAAAATAAATGGCAACGGCTTATAAACAAATTCTGCTTCCATCCTCATCGCCGCCATTCCAGCATAATGCATCGTCGAAATGCCAATTCCCATCATAATTCCGGCTGCACTAAATGTTCTAAAGGAATGATGCGGACGATTCGCTATAAAAAATGCGACAAATGATGCAATAATTGCAGGGAAAACAGATAATACAGTAAGTGCTATATCATACTTCATCTGTACCGGAAGCATAAATGCACTCATTCCGACAAAATGCATCGACCATATTCCCAGCCCCATCGCAATCGATGCTAATGTAAGCCAAAAATAGCGGTGAAAGAAAAGATTGTTTTGAATTTTTTCATTTAAAGAAAGCGCCGTATAAGAAGCAAAACAGGCGATTAGAACAGAAAGAATGACAATTCGTGTCGAATATTCACCATGAAGGATCGTAATTTCATGTAAATCGGGCAAGGAAAACATATTAAATGACCTACCTCTAATAACTAGATTTTTAATACACTAAGTTAAATAATATTCATTATAGTTCATTACTACTAATATAGGCTACTATTTTTATATTTTCCCAAAATATAAAATAGGTACTAAGACTCAAATTATATATTAAGAGAAGTTAAAAGCGAAGAAAAAATAATCGATAGTACGTTCTGCCACCCACCTTCTTTACATATAAAAAAAAGCATCCCAGAGGATGCTCTCTTTTTATATGTATTTGTTAGCTAGTCAGCCATGCGGCAATCAATACGGTCGATGAACAACCACCGTATAAGCCGTTCTCATGGATTTCATCGAACTTATTAGCTGTGAACCTTCAACTTTGAGTTATAAGAGATTTGATCTTTGAACTCTAAACTCTGATCTTTGAGCTTTGAACTTTTATCCTATTTGCGATAGCTTCGCAACCAATGTTTTATATCATTCCAATATGATAAAAGAGTTAGCGGCTGTAAGGTCAAAGCCGCTGGCACCTGTTCAGTTTTATTGATTTTCGACTAACTAACAATATCTATTTACTCAGGAACTTCGATTTCTGTCAATGTATTTGAAGTGGATAGCACAAAGTCTACCTCAGTCAGAAATTCGTCAATTCGCTTTTCGAGTTTTTCGTATGTATCACGTAGTTTCAGCGGATCAACAATTTTCGCTTCATGTTTATCTCGGTAGCTTTTCGTCAGCTCGTTGCTTTCATCCACCTTCAACTTTGCTTCACGCCCATACAGAATTTCTAACTGACGGTCCAACTGTTCTTTCACTTCGTCGTTAATATCCTCTACCTGCCTTGTTGTTGCCGCAAACTCACGTTTCATCTTTTCTAACAGCTGTTGTTCATACTCAATAGATGTTTTACGCTCGATCGCTTCAGCTACCGTGTATTTCTCCCCTGCAATTTCAACAGACGTTGTTGCATTAGACAGAACAATTGCTGATTTAATGACGTTACGACGCTTAATCAAGTCCAGTGTAGATTGATAAGTTGATTTCGCTTTATCTTCAAATTCTTTCGTTGTGGCAAATTTGTTCACCGGCTTATCACCAACAGAAAAACTGATAAAAGGTGTTGTTTTCATAGTAGATTGAATACGTTTATCTAAAAGCTTCAATTCTGCTAACGCTCTTGTAATTGACATGTTCATATATGAACAACCTCCATTATTTGCTCTTCCCCTAAAATTAACACAGACAGGGAGTTAGGAGTTTTCCTTTTCGGCTTGGACAGCTAATCCAAACCCATCCTATAAACTCTTATTATATCATTCTCTATGCTCCCACCCCAACATATTCTTTTAAAAGAGAATTAATTTTTCCTTATGACCTTTGTTCACCTCTCGCTTTCATCCATGTACTTGGCTTTCCCTCACATGAAAGCTTCCAACACAAAAAACGCCATTCACAGGTCCAATAGTGAATGACGCTAGATATTTTTATGATTTTTACAGTTATCTATCTATTTTCTCAAATAGATGGAAATAAATCACGAAATATGATCTCCTTTAGCATTTAGCTCAACTATGCGTTTTCTGCTTTTTGAGCCTTTTCCAGCCATTCTGGGTTATTTATTGTATTATATAGAAATTGATCAATCCTTCTTTCATGTGATAGTTTAGGATTTCCAACATCTTTTCATCCATTGCCAATCAACCTCCCCGCCAGTTCATGAAACCAAGCTTCATCCTTCCGATCTATCGCTATGTTAATCAGTTCCGTATAGTCATTGCTGAGTAAGCTGTTGCCCCACAATTTCACATCATCAAGGAGATAAGCCGACTGATTATTCTCGTATATATTGACTGTTTCTAAATTATGAAGATAGATAACTTTTACTTTCCGTACATACACATACTTATCAATGATGCCATTTACATATCCGAATACTCTTCTATCAGGCAAAGTTACTTTAATCCAATCACCACATTGCATGTTAATTCCTCCTTAGAAGGGCAAGTGATGAAAATCGTCAGTGTAGGTTCTCTGCCCTGTTTATTACAGGTTGTCCAGATTTTTAAAATGGTAATCTTCTCCGTATCCCCAACATTCAAGTATTTCTTCAGTTTCAGCAGATGTGAGCAGAATATGGATAATTCTAAAAGAAAAGACCTAAAACTCTTATATATCAAGAGTTTTAGGTCATATATAACTAATCTTATTTCGTTTCTCTATGTATAGTGTGTCTCTTAAGTCTTGGTGAATATTTTTTAAGTTCTATTCTATCCGGATTATTTCTTTTATTTTTCGTCGTAATATAATTTCTGTCCCCTGTTTCTGTACATTGCAAAGTAATATTAACACGCATAGTAAACTCTCCTTAAACGTAATCATTTCGTTTTAAATTTTATAGCACTCTATTATTAATGTCAAGCTATTTCCCTTACGCTTGCTGTAAATTCCATTCAAACGGATCAGGCAATGTCAGCCAGTCCTCATTTACTTCTGAATCAGTTAATAAACATGTATCTAATTCTTCTCTTATTTCCTGTACTGGAAGGTCAATACCGATAAAGACAAGCTTCGTATGGCGGTCCCCATATTCCTCGTCCCATTCATTTAAAAGATGCGGATTTTCCCTAAGAATTTGTTCCCTTTCTAATTTAGGAAGGGATGCAACCCAATAAGCAACAGGCTCAATAGAAACAGACGGGCCAGCCTGTGACATGAGGATAGATAAATTATTTCTCGTTGCACACCATGCAATTCCTTTCGCTCTGACAATACTTACAGGCATAGAATGAATAAATTGATTGAATCTTTCCGAATGAAATGGGAAACGCCTTTCATACACAAAAGAAGAAATACCGTATTCCTCTGTTTCCGGTGTATGATGCTCATGTCCTGCTATTAATTCTTTAATCCAGCCTGCCGATGCACTTGCTTCTTCAAAGTTAAACAGTTTTGTGTTTAAAATTTCCGTCGGATTAATTTTCCCGAATTCTGAGCGGATGATTTTCGCTTTAGGCTGTAATGTTTTCAATACTTTCTCAAGTTTAACAAGCTCTTCTTCCCCTACAAGATCACATTTATTCAAAATAAGAATATCGCAAAATTCAATCTGGTCAATGAGCAGATCTGCGATTTCCCTTTCATCCTGTTCAGAAATCGCTTCTTTTCTGTCAAGCAAGCTGTCGCCCGACCTGAAATCATGCCAGAAACGATTAGCATCAACGACAGTTACCATCGTATCAAGCCGGCAAAATTTCGTTAAATCAATACCGAGTTCTTCATCAATATAGGAAAATGTTTGGGCAACCGGAATCGGTTCACTAATTCCTGTTGATTCAATAACGATATAATCGACATTTCCTGCCTTGGCAAGTTTTTCAACTTCAATTAATAAATCTTCTCTCAATGTACAGCAAATGCAGCCATTTGATAATTCAACGAGCTTTTCTTCCGTTCTTGATAATTCTCCTCCCTGCCTTACTAATTCCGCATCGATATTCACTTCACTCATGTCATTTACGATAACAGCTACTTTTAGCCCATCACGATTTTGCAGTATGTAGTTTAATAAAGTTGTCTTACCGGAACCTAAATAACCGCTTAAAACTGTTACTGGAATTTGATTATTCATTTCTTTCCCCCTCACAATTCTTATTAATCGTAATAGTTTCGATTTATATTTTAGATTAAAACATATTTTTTCTGTAAAAGCAAAGAATATTTTTCAAATAAAAAAGAACTGACTGTTAATAACAATGTCAGTTCCTTTATATAAATTACTTTTCAACTGCTGTAACTAAGCGGAATAAAAGGCGGTAAATTAATTCATATGCTTCACCAAATGATATGTTTTCATCAAAATCTTTCAAATTATTCAATGTAAAATTCAAATCCCAAAGTCCGTCTTTATCATTAAACATAAGTTGAAAAGCTGAACTTTCATCTTTTAATTCCTGCCTTAAAAATTCTTTTATTTCATTCCCTTTCTTTTTCGGCTGTCTTAGTCCCAGTAAAACAGTATATGTTTTAAAAACATCATCTTCTTCAAAAGTAAGGGCATCTGCTTTAATTATGTCTAACGCTTCTGATTCTAAATAAATAAATTCTTGTTTATTTTCCTTCAAAAAACGGATAGGCTGTTTTAAAAAAACGGCAGCAGTTTCCTCTGAAATCAATTCCTCTGTTTCTTTATGTACCCTCTCTATATAAGCATCAGAAAAACGGTTATATCCAGTTTCTTCTTCTGCTGCTATGCTTACTGGCAGCACTTCATCACTCGCCATAAGCTCTTTTTCTTCTTTAAATAAACGAAAATTTTCTTTTCCAGTTATATAATCTTTTACTGCATCCTTTAGCATGAACAATTATTCCTCCTAGTTGAACTTCTTAAATAATAAAGCTGCGTTATGACCACCAAAGCCTAAAGAATTAGATATTACAATATTAACATCTTTGTGCTTTGCTTTATTAGGTGTATAATCTAAATCCAGCTCCTCATCACTAGTTTCGTAATTAATAGTTGGCGGGATGATTCCTTCTTTTATAGAAAGCAAGGCAAAAATAGCTTCAATTGCTCCTGCTGCACCTAATAAATGTCCTGTCATTGATTTTGTGGAACTGATGGAAAGTTTATAAGCACGATCACCAAAAACTTCTTTTACTGCATTTGTTTCATACAGATCATTATAATATGTACTTGTACCATGTGCATTAATATAATCAACTTGTTCCGTGGAAACATCGGCATCCTTCAGCGCTAATTTCATCGCTCTCTGGGCACCTTCCCCGTTCGGTGCAGGTGTTGTAATGTGGAAAGCATCACCTGTTGCCCCGTAACCGGCAAGCTCGCCATAAATTCTTGCTCCACGTGCCAGTGCATGAGTAAGTTCTTCTAAAATAATAATACCTGCCCCTTCCCCAATAACAAATCCGTCACGATTTTTATCAAATGGCCTGCTCGCTGTTTTCGGATCCGGATTCGTTGAAAGTGCTGTCATGTTAGAGAATCCTGCAATCGTCATCTCTGTAATTGCTGCTTCACTTCCACCTGCAATAATCGCATCTGCTTGTCCGTTTTGAATAACACGAAAAGCATCGCCGATTGAATTCGCCCCTGAAGCACATGCAGTGACAGAACAATTATTTATTCCCTTCGCACCAAGTTCAATGGAAACACGCCCTGCTGCCATGTCAGGAATAAGCATCGGAATAATAAACGGGCTGACCCGTTTCGGCCCTTTATCTAAAAACCGTTTATGCTGATCTTCAAATTCACCTAAACCGCCAATTCCTGAACCGATCCACACACCAATTTTTTCTGCTTCAATATTTTCTCCAACAGAAAGATTTGCATCTTCCATTGCCATTTTACTCGCTGCAACAGCAAATTGCGTAAATCTCCCCATTCGTCTTGCTTCTTTTATATCCATATATTTCTCAGGAGAAAAATCTTTTACCTCCCCTGCCACTTTCACATTAAACTTTTCACTGTCAATTCTCGTAATGGGTGCGATTCCAGAAACACCGTTTTTTATATTTTCCCATGTCGAATCAACATTATGTCCTAAAGGAGTTACCACTCCCATTCCAGTTATAACAACTCGCCTTTTCATTTTTTTCCTCTCCCTTTTGACTTTTCTAATATTTTAACACAAACTGCCTTTATTCCACTTTATATTGTCCACTCATCATGAATGATTCCAACTAAAAACCATTTCCCCTCCTGCTTTTCCATCACAATGCGTAAGCTCTTCCAATCCATTCCTTCCAACTCTTTATCAAATCCTTGGAAGTGGTATTCTACAATTGTCGTTCATTTCTATTATCTTGTCCTTCCTACTTATATTATAAAAAGGAGAAGTGAATATTTGACATTACTTCCCTTCTCCTTTATAATATTATTGAAAACGCTTACATAAGAGGAGTGAAATCATGTCTTTAAGAAATCAAAATAATATTGATAAAGAACAGATCATAGATACACTCATCGAAAATCAATGTTACAAAATGCCCGACGGCCGACAATTTTATGAAGCAACAGAAAACGAATTAAAGCTTCTCATCTGCTCAAAAATTAACGATGAATTTGCCTTCTGTGCAATATAATAATATGAACTATATTTTAACATAAAAAGGGAGTTTCTCAAAAAGAGATGCTCCCTTTCACTTTATCAGATTGAAAATTCAAATAACGACCAGTACAATGAATAAGATGGTATGTACTTCCATCTTTTATAATTATTTAAAACTGTCTTTCTTCTACTATATTAGGAGGGTTTTTATGCAATTTTCTATTATATTAATTATTCTTATTGGTATCATCGCATTAGTAAGTACGATTTTAATAGGAGGATTAGGCGATTCAAACTACAGTAAGAGAACGAAAGGTAATTTATCCCGTCTTACACTTATTTATCTCGTCGTCATTTTCGTTTCATTCGGAGGACTAGCTCTTTACCTCATTTTTTAAATAATTTTAAACCTTTCCTTTGTAACAAAATCATCTGTGCTGCATACATTGTAGGCATCATGATTATACAAAGGAAGGGTTTTTTATGTCCTCTTTTCCAAATTATTATATGAGAAATAAAGCTGACAGATTACAGCATACAATGAGAGTAGAAGGAACTGCACGTATAAAAATAATGCCCGATCTCGCTGTTATAAACGTAGGCATCATGACAGAAAATGAACAAGTAAATGCTGCCCAGCAGGAAAATGCTGTCCGCTCTAATCAAGTAATTCAAACATTGAAAAATGCAGGAATTTCCGATAATGATATTCAAACAATCTCTTACACTGTTCAGCCAAAATATGACTATGTAGAAGGCGCTTCCGTTTTTAAAGGGTATCGTGTGGAGCATATCCTTGAAGTAACAATCAGGGATATACAAAAAATCGGTGAAGTGTATGATGCTGCTGTTTCAAGCGGGGCAAATGTTATAAGCAGCCTGCAATTTAAACTTTCTAATGAAGATGTATATTATAAAAAAGCGTTACAGCTCGCCTTAGAAAATGCAAAGGAAAAAGCAAAGGCATTAGGACAGCAAATGGGTACCGCTGTACTGCCTATACCGATAAATATAAAAGAAGAAGGCTCCCCCGTCCTTTTTCAGGCAAAAGCAGCTCCTTTCATGGCACAGGAACAAGCTGCTACTCCTATCCAAAGACGTGAAGTGGAAATCGAAGCGAAGATAGCAGCTACTTTTCAGTATTGAAACTCCATTAACATATACATGTTTTTCTCTTTACTCCTAATCTATCCTTTGCTTCCATTTTCTTTATGTAATCTATTGCTAAAGGTACTTTGCATGCCGTTGTTCCGAATTCTACATGGACTTTCCCTATTTGCTCTGCAGCCATTTTCGCTTTATCACTCAACAGAAGTATATACCCTCCAACCGAAATAACAAAACTATTCATTGTGTAACGAACACGATTTCTTTCTTTATGAATGGATTGTTCTACAGTAGTTAAAAGACGGCTGATTTCATCTAAATCTAATTTTTCATCTTCTGTTATCGATAAATAATTAGCATATGTACTCCAGCCAGCTGCACTAATTAATTCATCGCTTGAATGAATCCATTCTCTCGCTAATTCCAGTGCATAATCGCTCTCAGCAGCAACTCCGGCAACTGTATATTCTGCAAGCATCGACCAATTTGCTTTTTCCGCCCAATCTTGTAAATTTTCCTTCGTCATTAATTTTGGATTTACGGAAAGTCCAGCTAAATACATGGCATCGTGATTTCCTGAATTGTATAGAGCTAAAGCTAATGAATGATCCTTCTTCACAAATTTCACTAATTTTTTAAGATCTCCGACTTTCACTCCGAAAAAAGGCTCTTTTGCACCGTGGCGGATAAATGTTTTTTTCGTTTGCTCTGTTCCAAGCTGTTTCAATTTTTCCATTATTTCATCGTAAGTCATGCTAACCCTCCCCCCCACTGCTTAATTATACTACTACTTTATATTCTTCCCGTAAAAAATCTCATCCATTTCGATCTTCAGTTTTTCTGTTATTTCTCCTATCTCTTCTTCTGATAATTTATCTTTCTTGGTACCGAACAAATAATTATTAAGATCGAATTCTTTCAATTTACATTTTGTATGAAAAATATTTTCCTGATAAATGTTGACATCAATCATATCAAAAAGTTCCTTTACATTATCAGGAATGTAATTTTGAATAGAATTAATATCATGATCAATAAAAAGCTTTTGTCCTTTAATATCTCTAGTAAAACCGCGAACACGGTAATCCATCGTCATAATATCTGTATCGAATGAATGAATGAGATAGTTTAATGCTTTTAAAGGAGATATTTCTCCGCATGTTGAGACATCAATATCGGCACGGAATGTACTAATTCCCTCGTTCGGATGAAATTCCGGATATGTATGAACAGTAATATGACTTTTATCTAATCCCATTACAACAGCGCTTGGCAATGGCCCTGGTGATTCTTGCAGCGATTCAGTAGGGATTTCTACAACTGGTCCTTCTGATACTAATATCGTCACACTCGCACCTTGTGGAATATAATCTTGTTTTGCAACGTTTAATACATGTGCGCCGATAATATCAGAAACAGTCTTTAAAATATTTGTCAGCCGATCTGCATTATATTGCTCATCAATATATTCAATATATGCTTCGCGCTCTTCCTTTGTTTTCGTATAACAAATATCGTACATATTAAAGCTTAATGATTTCGTTAAATTATTAAAACCGTGCAGCTGAATTCGCTGATCTGGTGTTATTTTCAAAATACAATACCACCCTTTTAAAATTTCTTTATCATTCATACTATTGCCCATTTTCATTATAAAAAAACTTTCTCCTGCTATTTATACAGAAAAAGACTAGTCATATTTCCATTAGACTAGTCATATGTTTATCTTCCACTTAACAGACAGTAAGACTCCCGCCTCAAGATCCTCAAATAACTAGAAGAAAATAGGGGATGAAAAACTCACTTATTGAAGATTCATTTTATAAATCTTACTTTTCCGGCAGCTCACATCCGTCTTCTGTACAAACTCCAGCTTCATTTCCTTTTATTTGTTCCAAAGAAATTTTCTTATTCTCTTCTTCCCAAACTTTTTGTAAAGTATCATTGAAAACTTCTACAGGCTGAGCTCCTGAGATTGCATACTTACGGTTAATAACGAAAAATGGCACACCTTGCACACCAATTTCTCTCGCTTCCATCTCATCAGCACGAACATGTTCAGCAAAATCCTCACTTTCTAAAACTGATTTTGCCTCCTCTCTGTTTAAGCCGGCTTCTTCTACAATTTTAAGTAATGTATCATGGTTACCAATATGTTCAGAATCAGTAAAGTATGCTTTTAATAATTGTTCTGTCATTTCCTTATCTTTTCCTTTTGACTCGGCAAGTTTTGCTAAACGATGCGCATCAAATGTATTAGTCGGCTTCATATTGTCAAATTCGAATGTCAAACCGACAGCTGCAGCCTGCTGACCGACGCTTGCATTCATCGCTTTTGCTTTTTCGATCGACATCCCGTATTTTTTCGCTAAAATTTCATTTATAGATAACTCTGTATCAAGGCTTGCATTTGGATCAAGTTCAAAACTTTTGAATAAAATATCCACTTCATTTTTATGAGGGAAATTCATTAAAGCTTCTTCCAAACGACGTTTTCCAATATAACAAAATGGACAGGCAAAATCCGACCATACTTCTATTTTCATAAAAACACTCCTCGTACAAAAATGATGTTAGTATCATACCATATTCTTTCGTCGCCTATCATAATATTTGCCTGAAAACAGCCAAATAATGCAAAAAGAAGCCTGGCTCATTATTCATCCAGACTTCTTCTATATTTATCTATTTAAACATTTATGAAATTTCTTTCAACTCTGATGTTAATCTAAAAAACTCTTCTTTATTTCTTTTTTCTAATGACTGGTCTATTTCCATTTGAATTTTCTTTTTGCGGAAATCACGGAGAGCTTTGTCTAACACCATTTCAGCAAGTAGAGAATCCATTACATTTTCAACATTGTTTTCAGGTGCATTAAGTAAATATTTTTTCATTGGTATCAGCTCCTTGACCTTTTTTCGATTGTAGCATGAATTTTCAGACTTTTCAAATATTATCGTTCTTTTTATTTCTACCAATTTCTACAATAATTATTTTTAAATTATATATTATGCTATATATTCCTTTCGCTTATTATCTATAAAATAAAAGAAGGCTTTCCTCCCCCGCTGATAGTTAAGAATAGGATACAATGCAAAAAAGCCGATCATATTCGATCAGCTCCTTTTTAAATATTATCAAAATCATCATACATCATATACCTTGCTGCATGGCAGGAATCGCAGATGGCGAATTTAAACTCGAGCGGCAGTTTTCTTCCGCAGCGTTTACATTTCTTCGTCATTTTTTTCACTTCTGTTTTTAAACGTTCATGTACCTCATCACTTATTTTTTCCCGTTCTCTTTCCCAGTAAATTGCTTCTGTCCCTCTTCCTAAACGATAGAGAAATAATAATTGCAGGCCTATTGCTTTATATGTTAATTCAAGTTCCTCCAGATTTCTCGTTCGTATTTCCGGCTCCGGCAGTTCTTCTTTATTTACAATCGCAAACATCGTATCACGCCATTGCTTAATAAGTGTCGGTTCTTTTGCGGAAAACGGTAAATGGAGAAAGCCGTAAAGATCATCTAGCGAAAGACGTGCTTCCACTTCTGTATGACGAATAATATCATATAGTTCCCGTTCTTCCTGAAGGCTTGCTTTCTTCGTTCCAAATGGGCTCTCAAACTTTTTCCACAGTTCAAAGAAAGTTCCGAGATCATGATGATATTTTTGAAAACGTTCAAATACGGAAGTAGTCGGTGCGATTGCAAATGTTGCAATCGGGCGGTCTTCATCATGAAGGAGTGCTGCCATCTTCTTTACATCAGACATGAAAGCAACTTTTCCAATGTCATATATTCCTTTTCGGCCTGCACGCCCGGCAATTTGCTTCACTTCCTGTGAAGTAAGCCTTCTTCTTCGAGTTCCGTCAAATTTTTCATTGTCTAAAAAAATAATTCTTCTGATCGGCAAGTTTAATCCGAGACCGATCGCATCGGTTGCAACGATTACTTTCGTTTCTCCTTCAATGAAACGATTCATCTGCTTTTTCCTCGTTTCCGGAGGCATACTTCCATAAATCATGCTGACGGAATGACCATCATTTTGAATTCTTGCAGCTGTTTCAAGAACTTTTCTTCTTGAAAAACAAATAAGTGCATCCCCTTTTTGTACATATTTAAAACGAAAAGGAGTTTTTTCTACTTCAAGCGGAGTATTCCGAGTATATTCATAAATCGTAATATTAGCGTCACCTAAGAGCTCCAAAATCATTTCTCTCATACTGTTACTGCCGATAATATGCACTTCTTTTGCCTTCGCTTTCGTAATTGCTTTATACCATGAAAAACCCCGGTCCTTATCTGCAATAAGCTGTGCTTCATCAATAACGACTACATCATAAGACTCTTTTTCATAAAACATTTCCACTGTGCAGGAAATATGTGATGCACCTGAAACAACTTTCTCTTCTTCTCCTGTTTTTAAATTACACGGAACACCTTCTTTATTTAATTTATCGTACACTTCAAGTGCCAATAATCTAAGTGGTGCTAAATAGAGACCGCTTGGTGCTTCCATCATTGTTTTTAAAGCTTGATACGTTTTTCCCGTATTCGTATCGCCGACATGCAGCACATACTCGACATTTCCTCCTGATGAAGGACCATATTCACGTCCGAATATATCATCAAGCATTCTCTTTTCTTCTTCTTCTTTTCTTTTTATTTCTGCTAACTGCTCGGCTTTTCTTCGTTCCCGCTCTTCCTTGTCTTTTTCATACAAGCTCTTATGGACAGCTGGATCAAACTCTATTTCAGACAGCCTCAATAAATCATTTATGTCCTCTTCTTCAATCAAATCAATACAATCCATTTTGATTTGTTCAAGATGATAATAAATAAGCTGATCTATGCTTTCCACTGTTAATTCTTCACTATGCAACATTTCATACTGATCAGAAAAGTCAGATGGAATTTCCTCAAGAATCCGTTCAGGAATCTCCTCATGGACATAATGATGAACAAGTCTTTCATATCGATCACCATATGTCTCATATTCAAAATAGTTGCCGTCCCATAGTTCTATTTTTGTTGCTTCCCCTGTTAATTCAGACAAAAAATCAGCAACAGCTGGATAATGATCTGCATGAAAAACCCCTTGTTCCTGAAGCTCATCTTCATACATCGCCTCTACTAATTCATAGCGGCTTTTATGATGAAAATCATATGCCAGTTTGCCCGCAATATAATATCGAATATGTAAATAAATCCGTTCTTTTCTGTCTATTAATATCGTTTGAGCCGTATGTTTAATAAGCTCTTCATTTTTCTCTTTTTCAAATGCTTCTTTCATTTCCTTTTGTTTTTGCTGAAAACGGCTCCGTGCAGCTTCATAACGTGCTTCCCAATCATCAAAGCTTTCACTGCTCAGCCAGTCAAGCACGCCAAAAGGTTCATACAATCTTATTTCATCACGAAATAATTTATTTATAATATTTTTATTTTTCACATCAAATTCATACCCTTTTTCAAGCAGATAAGAGATTTTCTCTTTTCTCTTGAAACGGCTCGTCGCCAAATTTGACCAGACATTCACCCATATTTGCGCAATATACTGCTTTCTTTGTTCTATAAACTCTTCATAGGAAGGCATGTCTTCTTGTTCTTCTAAAAATTTCTCAATTTCTTCATGCACTGTTTGTTTCGTTTTCTCAATCGCCTGCACATGTAATTCCTTCAGTTTTTCCATTAGCTGTCACCTTTTTCACATAGTTTAAAGATCAAGTTCAAGCTCAACAGGGCAATGATCGCTCCCTAATATATGCGGATGGATTTTTGCATCGGTCAGTGAAGCTGCCAGCCTGCTTGAAGCGATGAAATAATCAATTCTCCAGCCAATATTCCGCTCTCTCACTTTAGCCATATACGACCACCATGTGTACGCATCTTCTTTATCAGGATAAAAATAACGGAATGTATCGACAAAACCGCTATTTAAAAGCTCTGTCATTTTTCCGCGCTCTTCTATTGTAAATCCGGAGTTACCCTTATTTGTCTTGTAGTTTTTTAAATCAATCTCCTGATGGGCAACATTTAAATCACCGCATAAAATAACCGGTTTTTCCGCATCTAAATTTTTCAAGTATGTAAGAATATAATCTTCCCATCCAAGTCTGTATGACAACCTTGCTAAATCCCGCTGGGAATTCGGTGTATATACATTTACTAAAAAGAACGAATCAAATTCTAAAGTAATGACTCTTCCTTCCTGATCCCACTGTTCCTCACCTAGTCCGTAGCGCACAGAGACCGGCTTTTTCTTCGTAAAAATAGCTGTACCTGAATAGCCTTTTTTTATGGCATAATTCCAGTACTGCTCATATCCTTCCAGTTCAAGCTCAATTTGCCCTTCCTGCAATTTTGTCTCCTGCACGCAGAAAATGTCTGCATTAAGCTCATGAAAATAATCGATAAATCCTTTTCGTACACATGCTCTAAGCCCGTTAACATTCCAAGAAACCAATTTCATATTATGTATTTTCTCCTTATTTATCATTCCTTATTATTTTACCACTCACCTTTCTGTTTGTCTTAAAGCAAGAATACATGCCTACCGTTAATTTAAACACATATTCTTCTGACAAAAATCTTCTTTAAACAATTACAGCATCTTACGTTTTAATGTTGAAATTCCTTTTTTGCATACTCCGTAGCTAAGCCATGAGCAGCCTTCACACAGAAAATCAAGATCATCAGGTTCAACGAGTTCAGCAACCTTTGAAACGAGCTCACTCTTTTTATAAATTTCTCCGCTCTTTAGTCCTAAATGAGTCAATACATTTTGATCCAAATTCGTAACGATAGAATCAGACATCGGAGAATTGCAAAAGCCGTCTCCTTTATGGGGACAACAGAAACACGTTTCATCTAATCCTTTCACTACTTTAATTGGATAATCTAATGTTTCATCTCTTATTTCATCTACAATTTCCGCCATCTTTTCAATAAAAGCCGGACTATAGCCCATTCCTTCAAAACCGTGGACACAAAGAAGATGGTGTCCTCTCAACATTCTTTTATACATTTTACAAGCCTCCATATATGAAAACGAATAATAATATTAAGTTAACATATATGAGATTGAAAATTAAGAAAAAGAGATGATTGTTTTTTAATATAAGCCATAGAAAATTCAGCATCCCTATTTTCATTAAAATTAATTGACTTACTTCAAAATTGTAGGAATACATTACTTCATGTACCCTTGTTATTTTTAAAAGATACATGGAAATTTTATATGAATGCAAACCCAGATAAAGAAAACCCAAATATTTATATTGAAGTAATAAGCCCAAAGCGTTCGGTCGGCTTAATTGACTCCAAAGTATGGTTCACAAACGAAGGCGCTATTATAAGCAAGCGTAGCGGGGAAAGCTGGGACGAGGTAGAATATTACAAAATCGATAAAGAAGATGCTGACTATATTAAAGAAAATATTGATTACAAAGAAAGTTAACGTCTTTTAATGAACAGACAATTTTTAAAACGCTCAGATTCAATCCTGAGCGCTTTTCTTTTAAAACTTTTAATGTGTTATGTTGTTACCCTGTACTGGTGCATAGCTGTTTAAAATTTGCTGCATATCTTCCTCTTTTAATTGCGGAACTTGATAATAATGGTGCTTATTTTGGTAAAGAGAAATTTCATATGCCATTTCAATACTGTCCGGCACGGAATCAGCAATAACACGGCGAACAACTGGGTTAGTACATTCTAATGCAGCCATTGCTTTTGCTGAAGCACATGATTTCACTGCACCTAACATTAAGTTTGAAAAACATTGATCTTGTAAATCTGATGCACTTTGCGCAGGTTTTTTCGGCTGTGAAGGTTTAAGCCCATAAATAAAATCATTGTTTTGTTTCATATTGTAACTTGTAATAGAAACAGATGGCTTACTTCCCGTTTTAAAAGCCTCAACAAGTGTATTATATTCCTGCTTCATAAATGCATGCTGACGATCAAGAATATCTAATAATTCTTGATCTTTTATATGATCTCTTATTAACGTATATTCATTTATTACACCGATGGAACCTGATAATATTTCACTCACGTCAAAAAACTCATGACCGCCATGGTTTAATTGCTGGGGAATAGTACCAGTCTGCATATTTTCATGTACTTGCTGTCCTTGTTGGTTTATCATTACAATTCCTCCTCTAAATAAAATAACTTACGCATTTATTATGAGTTAATAAAGGAGAATCATTCATTTTTTAAATAGACATAATAAGTAAAATCTTCAAAAAAAGACTGACCCATTAGAGGGCCAGTCTCCATTTTACTATTTTAAAGTATCTGTTAAAACAGGTACGATTTGTTTTTTACGTGATACAACACCTTTAAGGACAGCTAGGTTATTATCTAATTTCACACCGTATGCTTCCTCAACAGCACTTACTTTATTTCCAAGTGCTAATGCAACAGAGTCATTATTTAAAATATCCGTTACAACAAATACGAATAAATCTAATTGTTTTTGTGCAATTACTTCTTGAAGCGCTGCTTCTATTTCAGCTTGACGCGCTAAAACGTCATTTGTGTCAACTGCATTCACTTGTGCAATTTCTACTTTAGAATCACCCATCTGGAATTCTTTTGCATCAAGAGTAATAAGATCAGCGATCGTTTTGTCGCTTAGATCAGCACCAGCTTTTAACATTTCCAAACCGTAGCTTGCACTGTCAACACCAGCGATTTCCGCTAATTCTTTTGCCGCAGCGATGTCCTCATCTGTGCAAGTCGGTGATTTGAAAAGTAAAGAATCAGAAATAATAGCAGACAGCATTAAACCTGCGATTTCTTTACGAATTTCAACACCGTTTTCTTTGTATAGTTTATTTAAAATAGTTGCTGTACAACCAACAGGCTCAGCACGATAATATAATGGATCACTCGTTTCGAAATTTGCGATACGGTGGTGGTCAATTACTTCCAATACACGTACTTGATCAATATCTTCCGCACTTTGCTGACGCTCATTATGGTCAACTAAAATAACATTTTTCGCTTCTGCAGCAACTTTTTCTACTAAACGAGGTACATCCACTTTAAAATGATCAAGCGCATATTTTGTTTCCCCGTTAATTTCGCCTAAACGAACAGGCTCAGCGTTAACACCTAATTTGTTTTTTAATTCAGCATACGCAATTGCAGAGCAAATTGTATCTGTATCAGGGCTTTTGTGTCCAAAAATAAGTACTTTCTCCATTGTTCTACTCCTTCGTTTTCAAATAATGAACGATATATTTTTCCTTTATGTAATGAAAACTATATCCTGCCCCTATTTTACAATAAAATGCGTGCGTTTGTGCTGTAAATTGTTAAATTGATGAAGAAAATTTTAATTTCACTCATTTTTAATAAAATGAAACTTCCATAATTAGGGGTTTTTCTCATCCCCACTTATGGTTAGCTGAGGCCTGCACGATGCGGCTCACACATACGTCGCTTGC
>NZ_BCVG01000046.1 GCF_001591625.1 Metabacillus fastidiosus NBRC 101226 | reverse complement strand
TTACTGCCCGTTAAGGCTGGGATAAAATGATGAGTACATCCCCTTCATTAACAAAATCCCCAACATTCACTTTTATTTGGGCTACTGTCCCAGACATCTCACTTTCAACAGGAATTTCCATTTTCATTGACTCCAAAATGACCGGCTCCTGCCCAGCTTGCACATAGTCCCCTTCTTTTACATACATATATAATACGACTCCAGTAATATTCGCTTTAATTTCTTTCAATTCAAACTCCCCCTTATATGGATAGATTAAACTTTTATTGAAAACGCTTCCTTTTTTTAGAGTTCATGTTATAATAATTATTAAGAAGTTAGAAAGATTATGTTCCTTGGATGAAGTAAAGGTATAGAGAGTTCCAATACTATATTTCTTCTAGGAGGGATTAACGAATGATTAAAGTTGAAAGATTGTTAGTTAATTACAAAACATTAGAAGAATTTAAGAAATTTAAAGAGTATGGAAACCAAGAGCTGTCGATGCTGGAAGACTTACAGCAAAATATTATTGAAAATGATAGCAACTCCCCGTTTTATGGAATTTACTTCGGTGACAAACTCGTTGCAAGAATGAGTCTTTACCGGGTAGAGGAAAAATTTGACCGCTACTTTGAACCAAGACAAGATTATCTTGAGCTGTGGAAGCTTGAAGTTCTTCCACTCTATCAAAGAAAAGGGTACGGGCAAGCACTAGTTGAATACGCAAAATCATTTGGACTGCCAATTAAAACGAATCCAAGGGTTAAATCTTCAGAATTCTGGGAGAGAATGAATTTCAATCCAGTGAAGTATGATATGGAAAGAGATAAAAGTGAAAACCCGCTCGTCTGGTATCCAAGAGCGATAAAGAGATCAAGCGAAATTGCATAAATACAGATTCAGCTCCCCTTCTTCAAAGAAAGGGAGCTTTATTTTACACATTTATTCTTAACTTTTCTTTATATGGAGAAACCGCGATAATACCTTTTATTTCTCCACTCTCTCTAAGTTCCCATTTCGATCCATTTGAAATTTCACTTTCCTGCTTCTCTCATCTTCTTGAAATACGACCATTTTTCTAGCACGGTCCATAATCTCAATTAATGCATGATAGTCTTCCTCTATTACTTGAATATGGTCAGTGAATGTTCTCTTCTCTTGTTCAAGTTTTTCAACTTCTTTTTCTAATACTGCCACCTTCTCTACTAATTGCTCGTTCTCGCGTTTCAGCTCATGCAATGATGGCATATTTTCATATTGCTGAAGGAGAACAATTACTTCTTTTAGCGAGATGTCGGATGCCAACACTGGCTCTTCATTTAAAACTTCTTTATCAGGAACTTCTGTACTTAATTGTTTTCTCAGTTCTTTACGCTGTTTTTTCGCTAGTTCAATTCCTGTCTTATACTGCTTACGAACAGAAGAATTCCATCTAAATCCGCATGCAGCAGCTGTTCTTGATAACTTCTTTCCGACTTCTTCAAATGCAGCAAGCTGTGTTCCACCATCTCTTATATGTCTTAATACGACTTCAGCAAGCAATAAATCCTCATCATGCGACCAGGCATCTTGACGTGTTGCCGTCATCTTTCATCCCTCCAAAAGTCACTTTTTTCTATACATATGCGACTGCTAGAAAAGATAGAATAAGAAAATAAAAAGAGGGTGACCAATAAACATTAAATGCTTATTAGTCACCCTCTCTTCATATTCGTTAAAAGAAATTATTTGCTAACAACTTCTTTTCCTTTGTATGTTCCGCAAGCTTTACATACACGGTGAGCAAGTTTAGATTCACCGCAGCTTGGGCATTCTACCATACCAGGTACTTGTAATTTAAAATGTGTACGACGTAGTCTTTTTCTCGTTTTAGAAGTTCTTCTAAAAGGTACAGCCATTATTCCCACCTCCTTAAAGAGATTTAACATTAAAATGAAGTCGACTAAAGCGGGTCTTCTATTTTACATGTACAAAATTTAGTTTAATTTTTGTCATTGTTTTCGAAGAACTTGGCAAGCTCTGCTAAACGTGGATCGATCTTATTATTATGTTCATCCTCTGTAATAACTTCCCAATCCTTGCCAGACTGTGGAGCAATCTCCTGTCCTTCTCTTACATCATCACAAAACACCTGCATTGGAATTTCTAACAGAAGAATTTCTTTAATAATCGGGGTTAAATCAACGATCTCCCCTTCCGTTTCATGAAGATCTTCAAAAGTTTCAAAATCCATATGCTTTAATAGAAATGTTTCTGTCGTTTCAATTGAAAATGGGAAGTTCACATCTACCAATGTCCGTGAACAAGGCAATGTCATTGAACCAGAAATCTTTAAGTGAAATGTAGCTTTACTAGCATTAATATCTGCTCTTCCAACTACATGTACAGGTTTTACATCACGAATTTCTTCGTTTACCTGTTTAAGATCACTCACATCCACCATTTCATCAATGTTTAAACCCTTATTTTGCAATTGATGCAGTTGACTAATTGTCCATTTCATTGAATATCACCTCAAGGCAACAAAGGTAATTATAGCTTTCGCAATAATATTTGTCAATATTTTTTCTTTACAGTCATAAGTATACATGATGTCTCTTTAAATGTCATATTAGCATCGTTTAACAGCAGCATGAAATTTCTCCGATTCTTTGCAATATTTCTGTTTTCAGATTTGCTCTGTAAAATGAGAACCTGTTCCATCCACTTATTATATGTGTTATGAAGCTATCCTTCCATCAAATTCAGTAAATCATTCTCAACATACACATATTATGAAATTATTCATTATCAGCACCTTAGTTTCTTATTTTAAACGGAATCGTTTATAATGAAAAATAGACTTTAAATTCAGAAGAATAGATAAGTATTATAGCAAGTACAGCTAACACGATGGATGTAGAAATTCCTCATATGCAAACGGATATTACAAAGATATAGAAAACTGTTTAAAATTTAAAGAAAAACGAATCAAAGGATATAAATACTATGATAAATACTAAATGAGCATATTCATAAGGTAGAAACATTAAATAACCTCGTACTCAAAACAGAGACCACTCCTCTAAAAATTTAATATAGTTTAATTATTCCTTATCTCTCCCCTATATATCCCCTGCTAATTTACTTAAAAAGAAAGGAGATTTTTCATTTGAATGCAGTCGGAATTGTTGTAGAATATAATCCTTTTCATAATGGACATCAATATCATCTGGAACGCTCAAAGGAAGTGACAAATGCAGATATCGTCATCGCTGTCATGAGTGGTAATTTCCTTCAAAGAGGGGAGCCTGCATTAGTTTCTAAATGGGAGCGTACAAAAATGGCACTTCATGGGGGCTGTGATCTCGTTATTGAGCTTCCTTACGTTTTTGCCACCCAAAAAGCAGAAAACTTTGCGAACGGGGCTGTTTCGATTTTACATGCCCTTAAGTGCAATAGTCTTTGTTTTGGAAGTGAACACGGAGAAATAAATAGTTTTCAACAAACATATGAATTTTTAAAAAAGCATGAAGAACAATATAATTATTATATTAAAAAATTTATGAAAGAAGGATATAGTTATCCTCGGGCACTTACACTATCATTTCAACAATTAGAAAAAGATAGCGAGCTGCTTGATCTGTCCCAGCCAAATAACATTTTGGGCTACCATTATGTAAAAGCAATCAATGAACAAAAGACAAATATTGCTCCTTTTACAGTAAAAAGGGCAGCTGCGGGCTATCATGATACATCTTTTTCATCAAGCAATATTGCTAGTGCAACAAGTATTAGAAAAGCATTATTTCATCATAATGAAAATCCTATTATAAATGTTGTCCCATCTTTTACATATGCATCTTTACAAAATACGAGTACACAACAATGGGAACATTATTTCTCATTGCTGAAATATGCAATTATGACGATGAGTACAGAAGAGCTGGCAAAGATTTATGAGATGGAAGAAGGACTTGAAAATAGAATTAGTGCTGCTATTGTTGAATCAGAGAGTTTCCAGCAATTGATGGAAAAACTAAAAACGAAGCGCTATACATGGACACGGCTGCAGCGTTTATGCACACATATCTTAACAAAAGTGAAAAAAGAGGAAATAAAAAAGGCGACACTAACAGGAAAAGCTGAGTATATCCGGCTTTTAGGAATGTCAGAAAACGGAAGAAGATATTTAAAAAATATAAAGAAAGACTTGCCAATCCCCCTCATTGCTAAAGTTTCCGCATTCTCACATCCGGGCCTGACAATTGATATTAAAGCGGCACATACATATAATCAAATTTTCCCTGAGCCGCTCAGATCAAGCTTATTAAAAGCTGAGTTTTCCACACCGCCGATCATGTATTAACTGAAATGACCCACAAATAATAATTGTGGGTCTCATTGTATGAATTGCTTTTACTATATTCGATTTAAGTATTGAACGGCATCATCGAACGTATCAACTGGGATGATCTTCATTTTTGTCTTAATAGCCGCTGCTGCTTTTTTCGCTTCATTATAATTCGAGTGTGCCGCTCCCTTTTCATTCGGTGCAAAAAAGATATCCATTCCTGCTTTATGTGCAGCAACTATTTTTTGTGAAATTCCACCAATTGGTCCTACTTCCCCATTAGTATTAATTGTACCAGTACCCGCGATTTTATATCCTTTTGTTAAATCCTCCTCTATTAACTGATTATAAATTTCAAGCGTCATCATTAACCCTGCTGACGGTCCGCCAATTTCCTTCGTATTTAATGTAATTTTCGGGCTTACACTTAATTCACGGTCAGTAACTGTCGAAATTCCAATTCCCGCTCTTTTTACATTATGGGGAAATGGTGAGAGCTGAATAACTGCTGTATTCTTTTTATCTTCTCTTTCATATTCAAGCTTTACCTTTTCACCAGCTTGTTTCTTGCTTATATATTCAGTAAACTGCTCAGAAGTATCAAACTTATTATCATTCGCTTTATAAATACGGTCACCAACCTGCAATACATTCGCAGCAGGCATATTTTTCATGACCTGCATTACATAAATACCATTATATTTTGCTTCCGCTTTTTTATTTGCTTTCTTATATGCAAGCATGATTGCTGAATCTTGGGAAATCTTCATCATATGTAATTGGCGCTCAATATATTCTTCATCTGATTCATCATTGCTCCGAATTTCCTCTATCGGCTGGATTTTATAGTAGTCATTCATTTTCGCCCATACATATGAAACCGGGTTTGCCCTGCCGAATCTTACTGTTGTTAAACTAAAACTCCCTTCTTCCTCATGACCATTCTCTACTTTTATAATTGATTTCAACTCTGATGCCATTCCGGGCTGTGTAATATAATAAGGAAGCTTAATAAGCATCAAGCCGGTTAGTACGATAATTAGAAGTAATAGAGAGCGTATTATTGTTCTGAACTTCAACGTTGTTTTACCCCTTCCAGTTTGCGATTAATTTGTCTATGTTTACGAGGTGTTTTTCTGCTTCCCGCTCCCCAATTTCAATAATTTCTTTAATATTAGAAAATTCTCTTGAACTGTATTGTTCCACACTTGGCCGTATCATGATATCTGATGCAATTTCACTATGAAAAACAAGCTCATCCTGCATAATATCCAAACTTTGTAAAATCACATCAAAAATCGATGTAATTTCCTTTGTTTTTTTCACATTTGAAACATCAACTGCAATTACAATATCTGCTCCCATGTCTTTAACGACAGAAACTGGGACACGGTCAATAACACCTCCATCAACTAATAATTTACCATTTATTTTCTCCGGAACAAAAATTCCTGGAATTGCAATACTTGCCCTTACTGCATCTGAAACTAATCCCTTTTTAAAAATAACTTTTTTACCTTCATATAAATCTGTTGCAACAATTGCAAGCGGAATATCCAACTCTTCAATATTCTTCCCTTTTGTAAATAAATGAATAAGTTCTTTTACACGTTTTCCCGCAATAAATCCCATTTTTGGAATTGTAAAATCTAAAAAATATTTACGTTTAAATGCAAAGGCAATTTTATACATCTCGTCAATAGACAATCCTGATGCGTAAAAACTTCCAATAAGTGCCCCCATACTGCTCCCTGCAATCATATCGACTCGTATTCCGGCATTATAAAGTACTTTTAAAACACCAAGATGTGCAAACCCTCTTGCTCCTCCTGATCCGAGTGCAAGACCGATTTTAGGTTTTATCGTCAAGGAGATTCCTCCTTATTTTATCTAGTTAAGTTTAACACTAAAATAAAAACAATATTAGTAATTAATTAATCTTATGGTCTAAAATGCCACCCTATGAACGTATATTGAACAGACAGGAGGTTGTACATAAAAAAGAGCATAAGTTTTGCAGTAGGAGGGGGTATATTGAATCGCTCCATGGTAAAAACAATTTTCATCTCTTTCTTTATAACAAGTTTAACAACTGCGATTATATTAAGCCCCGAAGCATCTGTTGAAGCGTCATCCCATGGGTTAAAAATATGGTGGGAAGTCGTGTTTCCTTCTCTTTTGCCATTTTTCATTTTGTCTGAACTATTAATTGGCTTTGGAATCGTCAAATTTATCGGCATTCTGCTCGAACCGATTATGAGACCGGTATTTCGTGTTCCTGGAGTTGGCGGTTTCGTCTGGGCAATGGGAATGGCATCAGGAAATCCTGCTGGAGCAAAATTTACTGCCAGGGTAAGGGAAGAAGGAGAAATTTCAGTAACAGAGGCAGAGCGGCTTATTACGTTTACAAGCTGTGCAAATCCTCTCTTTATTTTCGGCGCAGTCGCTGTCGGTTTTTTTGATAATCCAGCATTAGGGATTTTACTTGCCGTGGCTCATTATGCTGGCAATATCCTCGTTGGCTTAACAATGCGCTTTTATAAAAGTAAAGAGAGTACTTCTTGGAAACGAAAAAAGCGTACTTTTTTTCCACCGCTTTTAACTGCATTCCGGGAGCTTCATTTGACAAGAATTAAAAACAGGAAACCAATTGGGAAAATGCTTGGGGATGCGGTTCTATCTTCTGTACAAACATTATTAATGATCGGCGGCTTTATCATTATTTTTTCTGTTTTTAATCGGCTGTTAACGGTTTATCAAATAAATGAATTTTTCGGTATTATTTTAGCAAATTTCTTACATATCTTTAGTCTTTCAACTGAATTAAGTGTACCGATTATTTCCGGGATCTTCGAATTTACTTTAGGGAATCAGCTCGTAAGCGAAACAAATGCAGAGCTTTTAGATAAAGCAATTATCGCAAGTTTTCTTCTTGCATTCGGCGGTCTCTCTGTTCAATCACAAGTGGCAAGCATTCTTGCAGAAACAGATATTAGCTTTAAGCCTTTCTTTATCGGAAGAGTGCTTCAAGGAATCTATGCTTCTATTCTGACTTTTTTCTTATTTAATCCTCTATATACTAATTTGGAATCATTTAATGTAAAAGCAGTACCTGTATTTCTCATTAATAAGCCATCCTACTGGTTCGGAGAGATCTGGATAATATTGAGTAAGCTGGGACCATTAATAACAATTACAGCATTACTTCTGTACATTTTGATTTACGGAAAAAAAGTCCTCTTTCCAGAGAGAAACTAAAAGGGGACATAGCTCATATTTCACTTTCACTGACAAAGATGAAATTATTCTTTATATAGCTATTGTAAAACAGGTGGTGTACCAGCTTCCGGGAGCAAAAAGACAAAGATGAAAATGAGGATCAATGGCATTACAATACTGAAAATCAATGTAAAAATAATACAGAAAGTTGTTATCTTCTCTAATAAATTCAATATTTATCCCCCTGATCATCACTTTCAATAAGCATAGGATTTCTATGTATATAATAATATTGTATCATACTTTTTCAAGCAAATGACAAAGGCTCCTCCCGCAATTTCACGGTAAGGAGCTTTCACTTTTCTATTTAAATTTCTTTTTTAAAGCATGCTCAACCGCTTCTGGGACAAGCTCTGAAATATTTCCTTCATACTTTGCCACTTCTTTCACAATGCTTGAACTTAGAAATGAATATTGATTGTTCGTCATCATAAAAAAAGTTTCAATTGTTTCATCAAGAACCCGGTTCATCGATGTTCCTTGCATTTCATATTCAAAATCAGAAACCGCTCTTAATCCTCTTAAAATAGAATTTGCCTTTTTATTTTTAGCATAATTAATTAAAAGCCCATCATACGATTCAACCGTAACATTTGGAATATCTTTCGTTACTTCTCTTATTAATTCACACCGTTCTTCAACAGAAAAAAGCGGTTTTTTTGATGAATTATGTAAAACACAAACGTAAACTTCATCAAAAACTTTTGCACCGCGTTTAATAATATCTAAATGACCATATGTAATTGGATCAAAGCTCCCAGGACATACTGCTGTACTCACTATTTTGTCATTCCCCTCTAAAACTGGCTATTATCTTTCCCATATATCGTAATAGCTGTCGTTCCATATGTTTCATGTTTTAGTACTGTATATGTTTTAATATTTTCTTGCAATTGGTCCTCTGTCCCGTATTCAGCAACAATAACACCGTCTTCTGCAAGTAAATCATGTTCGGCAATAAAATCGATTAATTGTTCTAACTTTTGTTTTTTATACGGCGGATCTAAAAAAATCAGCTCAAACTTTAATTCTCTTTTTATAATCGCTTTTAAAGCACGTTCTGAATCATTCCGATATACTTCAGAGTTCTCTTTAAAATGACAGCTTTCGATATTTTTATGTATCGTCTGTATAGCTTTTGGCTCACGATCAACAAATATACATGTATCGATTCCTCTGCTTAATGCCTCAATCCCTAAGCCGCCGCTTCCAGCAAAAAGATCCAACGCTCTTCCTCCGTTAAAATAAGGACCGACCATATTAAAAATAGCTTCCTTTACTTTATCTGTCGTCGGTCTCGTTGATGTACCAGGTACAGATTTTAACTGTTTCCCCTTACATGTGCCAGAAATAACTCTCATATTATTCACCACTGCTTCTACATTCTAAAAGTTTAACGACATTATCGTACCATAGTCACTCCTGCCTGCACAATATATGATGAAAGTAAAAAATTTATTAAACAATGTATATGTCAAATTGATTTGGTCATAATGAGTACAGACAGCATCTATTCGTTAATGTTGTCACCAACCGCGGAGAAGACTTACGTTTCCCCATAAGTTCTTCCTCCGGTTTCTCCTCTCCCTTTTGCCTTCTGCCTTATATAATAGAGGAATAGAAGGACCCTCACAGTTCTCTGTGGGGGATTTTTTATTTTATCCCCTTCTAACATGTTTATAAAAATGGTACATTAAAGTGATGATAACTTAGGAGGAGAAAAATGATTCAACGCTTTATTGAACTCGGTGAAGGTTATTCAGATTTATACGAATTAATTGAAACAGCAAAGGCGAATTCACATCGTGTCGCAAAACTATTTGCCTTTCATACGAAAGTAAACGAAAAAGAAGTTGTTTCCGTAGCAGTCGCTTTTGAACCGACAAATCCAGGGGACTTCCAGGCAATCTATGTTTGTCGTGAAGGTATACCTAGTCCGGCTGTTAAAGAAAGTGAAAGATACAAACTTTTCATAGAGCTCGCAGAAACATTAAATAAAGATATTATTAAATTAGAAGTAAAACCATCTACTATTTTTAATGAAAAAGAGCTTTACTATCAGCATTTAATTGGGATTTTAAGGCTCAATCACTATATTCCACCGATGCAATAACGGTGATTTTCCTTACATATAAAAATAGGACTGACCAAAAGGCCAGCCCTATTTTTATATTCCCAGTTTATAATCATATTCCTTCGCTTTATCAACTTTTGACTCAAATTCCATTTTTAAAAACGGTTTGTAAGATGGTTCAACCTGTTTTACGAATGAATAAGTGTTTAATTTTTCAATTGTTTTCTCCACAGCTTCCATGTCACAGTAGAGGACAACGTATTTTAATTTTTTTGAAACATAGTGAACATTTCCAAATTTCCTAAGCATCTTAATTTGCTTAAGTGAATGAAGCCATATAACAATTCCTTGGCGCTTTTCGTACATAATAATTAATAACTCCCTTTGTTTTCATCTAACCGTTTCACTTTATGGTAAAGGTCCGATTAGTTTAACTAACGATCAATAAAGGATTAGACCCGCTACTGATAGAAGTTTCACTTTATAGAAAAGTCTAGCAAATTTTTGTTAATTTCACAACGCTGACTTGTAAATTTCCTGTTAATTTTCATTTCATATTAAGACATATCCGTTATTTCACAGGAAATAATCATACTCTTAACTACGAATGAAAATTTACTCTATCTCCTTTTTAAAAGAAAAAACGCGGTGAACACCACGTTTTTAAGAAACTTTACAACCGCATCCGCCGCCAGACCCACATCCGCCGCCACAGCTTGATAATGAATCAAAGAAAGGATTGCCTGTAGGAACTTTAATATTTTTTGAAACAGCTTGACCAAGAATAACACTGATTTCGTCAAGTAATGACTGGACATCATTTTCTGCTTTTTTGAAAGCAACTACACTATCCTGCAAGTCAAGCTCCCGCTTAATCTGCCTCATATCAGCCGTAATCGTGCGGTAATCCGGGTGATACTTGCCAAAGCGCTGCACATCCTCGTACAGATCCTTTGTTTTAATAAACTTTGCAATAATTTGTTGAGCTATTTCGTCTTGCTTTAAATTATATAAAGATTTACGGTACGCATCCGCAATCTCTGATTGTAACACGTAATTGGCTAATTCCTCAGCTTCATCTAATATTAGCATACTTTCTAACGTAGCAAACATAGAGTACCAACACCTCCAGCTTTTATTTTATCATTCTTTTAGGTGAAGGAAAAGGGAACGAGATAGTAATCATATTTCAACTTGCCAATTATATTTCATTTGACCGCTCGGCAGATCATCACGAAGAACTTCGATAGTGAGAGTATGTATCCCTTCTTCTAAATCTTTTACAACAAATGCTGCAGTTTTTATTTCATTCATCTTCTTCCCATCTACATATAGGAGGAGCTTCTTATTCCCATCATTAAATGAAAAATTTGGAATAAAGCATTCAACATAAACATTTTTTCCTTTTACATGATAATGAACTGCTAAATGCTCTTCTCCTTTTTGACTCATTACTTCGAGCACATTTTGTCCTTCTGTCTCCTTGGCATCTGGTGTTGGTCTATAATTCGTGCAAGCTGTCATAAAGAGCATTATTAACATAAAAATGAAGACTCGTTTCATTAAAATTGCCTCCTTTTATCCCACATTTAACGGGCAGTAAGACTCCCGTCCAAGGATAAGAAAGACCCCCGCTGACAGAAGTTTCACTTTATGTTAGTGTTTACATTTATTTCGCTATTCATGACAGAAAAAATAAAAAAGAGCACTTATTCAGTGCTTCGCTAGTCCTGCTGTTTCATTGCTTGAAACATCCCTAACATCATTTGTGCCATCTGTACAGAGTTTGAAAATTGTGCAACTTTATGCGGAATTGTTTTTTGATAATAATTCATCATTTCGATTTTCATTTTTTCGATATCTTTCGGATTTCTTGCAAGCCGGCGGTACCAATAAGGCTGTTCACGAAGAAATCGTTTTAAATCTTTATTTGCTTTTATATATTCGATAACATCTTTTCTCATTTAAGCACCCACTAATCTTTTCGGAAAGAGAATGGATGATTACCAGTTGAATTATTCTGTCCAGTTCCCTTTGAGCCGAATTGTTCTACCAAATTTTGCAAAGTTGCGATTGTACTGCTCATATTATGAATATGATGATTCACTTGTTCTGCATCCATTTTCTTTACTGCTGTCACAATTTGTGAGAAAAAATCATTTTTCTTTTCCTCTTTTTTTTCAGTTTCTTTTTCAGTTTCTGTTACCTTTTCTGTATATCGCTTCCAAATAGCATCATTTTCTCCAAGTAAATACCAATCCTCAAACAGCTCCTGCCAGCCTTTATTCCCTTTTCTTACTTCTGTAATAAGCTTTGGGTGTTTTTTTACGAATTGTTTAAACTGCTCAACCGACTGTTTCCTATTCTTTGTTGTCATTTAAGAAATCACCTCGATCTACCATTTACCTATTACCATATTATTTAAAATCGATGTAAGATGTTCGCCCAATTAAAAAAGGCTGCCTCTATAAGAGACAGTCTCCAGCTATCTTAACTTTATAAAATTTTGTGTATAGTACAGCTCATCTACCCCGACACCTAAATGGGTGAATTCATCGTTTAATAACGCTTCCCGATGTCCTTTGCTATTAAGCCATCCTTCAACAGCAGCAATTCCATCAACATATTGAGCCGCGATGTTTTCACCAGCCATTTCATAATTCACTTTGTATTCTGCAAGCCTGTTAACAAGCGAGCCTTTTGTTGGTGACTCATGTGAAAAATAATTATTTTCTTTCATATCTGCACTATGTAAATAAGCTACCTGCGCGACCGTCTCTTCCCATTGCAACGTTTCAAGCTGATGTCGTTTTCGAATCATATTTGTAATTTCAAAAATTTGTTTCTCTGAACCCTTTTCTATCTCTTTCCATTTATCAGCAGTAACGAATTCCGGTTCAATTAATTCACCTCGAAAGATAACTTCATATGAGCGCTGCTTAATAAATGTTTCCTCATCCATTACTCGAATACTTGAAAGATTGCCATCAAATTTATCGATATATAATTGAACGTATACATTTCCAAATTTAACAGATGGTCTCGTATTCATATCTTCCTCTGATAATTCAAAACGATATGAATTTCCTCTATATTCAGCAGATATACTAGGTGACATCGGTGCAATTTGGAAAACTTCTTGAATAGGCTGCCCAATTTTAAATGGGTCTGCATTTAAGCTTTCTCCAATCCCGTATGCAGATACAACTTTATTATTTAAAACACCTATTTGCACATATTGTTTCGGATCATTTCCATAAATCCACCAATCATAATCATATGCAGACGGATCAATTCTATTAGGTTCCCCAATTATTTTCTTTATATCAACAGTACTTTTTCCAACCAATGACAAAATTCCGTCATTAGGTAATACCAACTTTTCTTCTTCTAACTGTTCATCGGAAATATTAGTATCTTCCCCATCCCGTTTCTCTGATTCATAATAACCGAACTGTGCATACAGTGTATAGCCGAGAAAAATAATAATAAATATAATAACCGCCCGTAGAAAAACTCTCAAAAGTTTGCACCCCCGCCTTTATGTCCTCTAGGTTTACTATTCATTATAAAGGAAAAGGACTATGTTTTGGAAATTTTTCTTATTTTGTTAACAAATTAAAATAAGACACACTATGTGTCTTATTCTTTACCCATAATAGTCTTCTGAAATTTCCGTCAGGGTAGAGCCTGCCTGCTCATCTGATTTTGAATTTAAAGATAAATCCCCTAACGAGATCATTCCGACTAATCTTCCTTCCTCTGTTACCGGCAGTCTTCTAATTTGATGCTCTGCCATTAATTTTGCCGCATCATTAACAGATGTGTCAGGATTAATCGTAATCAACTGGTCGCTCATTACATTTGTTACTTGATTTGATCCCGGTTTCTTTTCTGCAATACCTCGAACAACGAGATCACGATCAGTTATCATACCGATTAATTTTTCTTCATCGACAATTGGAATAGCACCGACATTTAAATCCTTCATTTTAACTGCTACTTCATACACATTGTCAAGCGGTGTACAGTATTCAACCTTGTCTGACATAATTTCTTTTACTCTTTGCATTATCCTACCTCCTTACATATAACATGATTAGCTTTCCCTTAAAATGAAAAATAATCCAAATGTGAAAATAAAAGCAAAAAAAATGGATATACATTGCAAGTTAAGCCTTTTCATACTATTATTAAACAGAAGAGCTATCTTATAATATAATTTTAAACAGGTAAAAAGGGCTTTAGGAGGGAAATACATATGAAGTTTGAAAATACTGGTTTAGAAGATTTAACAATTGAGCTTGCACGCTTAGATTCTGTTATGGAAGATATCGGTTTAGTACGAGCAGGTCAATGGGATTACGAACGTGTTACATATGATCGGAAATTAGAAGCAAAAGGAGAAATATTTTACTTACGTGTTCAAGGCTATGCAGTTGAAGGCGATGTTGATACGAGATATGCACTTATTAAATTAATGACACCTCTACTTGGAAAACATTATTATCCACATGGTGTTGAGTACGGTGAAGATGAAGTATTCCCAGCAGGAATTGTTGATGTATCTAAAAAATTATTAGCACGTGTAAAAGAAGAAGTGGACAAGCATCAGTAATACGAAAAGCTGACAAATGAATGTCAGCTCTTTTTTGTTAAAAGAAATCAAATAAAATTGAGGGTTTACGGATAATCATCTGTTCGAGCTTTACCGCTTCCTCATATTCTCCTGTTACTTTTTCTCCTTTATATAATGATGTTGGATGAACATAGCCAAGCAGTATACTCGTCAGTGAACCAATATCTACTTGAAGACCTTTTCTCGGTTCATGTACACAAGTACCAGATTCTTTTTGAAAGACTTTAACCCCGCTCTCTTCAATAAAGAAAGTCCCATTATTCCACTCACAGATTGGGTCGTAAACATGTAAAATAAGTCGTTTATTATCCTTAAATATAAAAGGATATTCCCGTAAAAACTGTTCCACATTAACGATCCTTCCCATAAAATACGGGTGAATTTCTGTTTTCACACGCGGATTCGCCAAATAATATGGCAGCAGATCATCTTCATATGTCATCCAGCTTACTTCATCCACCATTGAATCATGCTGACAGACAAAATTCCAGATTGCTTTTTTTGCTTTTTCTGTCAGACTAACAACTTCTTCACATGAAAAAAGACGATTTTCTATTTTATAAAGAATATAACCATCTGCTTCATTTTCTTCATTATAATGGACAGCGATCGTATAATCGTCTTTAATAGTTGTCTCTTTCCACCATGAATTAGTACGTACAAGCATACTGTTATTTTCTTCCATAAATTTTTCGTAAATTGTATTTAACACTGGAATAGCTTCTTCTTTTTCGAGCCTCTTCATGCTCCCATCAGAATGTGCTAAAAACTGCAGATCCACTTTTTTAATCGTTAGATTCTTCTTTGAACAAATAAGTTCCCAGCCAAATTTCCTATAAAAAGCAATCGAAAAGGGATGTAAATAAGAGAGGGAGAAACCTTCTCTATTCATCCATTCTAATGACTTTTCAATAAGTGATGCTACCTTCTTATTTCTTCTTGCTTCCGGCCATGTGGAAACCGATGCTAATCCGCCCATTTTAAATGGTTTTCCCTGAATGACGACTTGGAAATGAAAGGTATGTGTTTTGGCCATCAATTTTCCGTCTTCAAAATCACCTAATATGTACTGGGTACTAAATCGCTTGAATGCTTTCTTTTTTTCCTCGTCTGTTAACTTATATTGAAATGCATACTGTGACAATTCAACAACTTGTTCAAAGTCATTTTCATTAATAACTCTTATCATACTTACCAACTCCTTTCAAATAAAAAAAGACAGTATAAAATACTATCTTTAAAACCCAAGAATCGCCTTAATTACAGAGGTCGTTTCTCCACCATGATAAATAACATACAGTAGAAGATAAACGGCTACACCGGTAATAGCTGTAAAAAACCAAATAAGACTCGTTGTCGGACCTAATTTCCGATGCCTTTCCAGATTATCTTTGAAGCCAGTCACCAGCATAATAATCCCAAGAACAGCACCAACAGTTGCTAATGTAACATGAAAAACAAGAAAAATAGTATAATACATTTTTATATTATCAGGTCCGCCAAATGCAGTGTTACCAACAAAAATTGTCCTTGAAGCATAAATAATAAAAAAGAGAACAGCGAATATTGCTGCGAACATCATCATTTTTTGATGGTCTTGCACTCTTTTCTGTCTAATTAAATACCAGCCAACTGCAACAAAAACTGCACTTAACACGATAAATGACGTACTTATCGTCGGTAAAATAGGAAGTGTATCAGGCATATTAAATCCTCTCTTATATTATGTAATATGTATATGAAACTGCCGATTCAACATTCTAAAAAACCGGCAGCTTTCTATTATTTGATCGGTTCCGGAGAATACTCTTTCATTCTTGATGCTTCTAATTCAGCAGCATCCCTCTCCCTTTCACGGCGAGCCCATTGAGCAAAAACATATGCTAATACTGATCCGTAAACAAGCTCTTGAATAATTTTCATAATAACTCCGCCCAGCTGCTGATCCTCTACTAACGGGAGTGTATTAAACATTTCTGGACCTGTTAATGTAAGACCTGCAAGCATATCAGCTGGTACACATAATGCGAGGGCATTCATCCATGCTTGTGATTCTGAATATGTAGCAAACAGCGGTGTGCTTGAAAAAATAATTAAAGCACATGCAGGTGTTAAAAGCATTCCGTTCGCAAAAATATAGCCAACCTTTTTAAAGCCTTCAAGCCTGCTCCATTCAGGTAGTTTATTCAATAATGGCCACCACATCATAATTGCAGCAACGAAAATAATAATTGTCATTACCGTATGATATAAAATATTTGTTTTGACGAAATCAAAAACAAGTGGTACATGATATAAGGAAAACACACCATTAAAAATAAGAAGCGCAACGATCGGCTGTGTAAAAACTTTGAAAAACTGTTTAATAACCGGTCTCATAACAATTGCTTTCCATAGCCATGTCGGAATACCAAGAACAAATAATGGTGGTACAACTAAGTATAATAAGGCCATTTGTGTCATATGAGCACTAAACATGATATGTCCTAGTAAATCAACCGGACTCCCCTTACTAATATATAAGACGATCATACTTATAACAAAAATAGTTTTTTGCATCCATGAAACATGTTCACTGCCTGTAAATTTAAAACGCCATTTTCCAACGATCAGAAAATAGAAAACGGTTACGAAAACGACAAAAGCAAAGAAATATGGGCTCCACAATGCCCGAAATCCAAATATTTCGAAACTACCCAGCATCATTTTTCATCTCCTTATGGTAGTCTAACTGTAAATTATTATACACTTTAGCTATTATTGTATCAATGAACGTTCTATGAATTTTAGCCATGTAAAAAAGCAACCGGAAATAATCCGATTGCTTTTTCTAGCTTTTTACCACCAAATAATTGTTGAGAATGTTAGAACAGTTATCGCTGCAATAAAAATTCCAGAAAAGATAAAAAGCTTTGGTGTTTCATGCCCTTTATGGTTCATATGCATGAAATAAAATAATTGAAAAATAACTTGCACAACTGCTAACAAAATAATAAACGGTACTTTGAATGGAATTTCAATACCTTCAAATCCGATTGCGATAAACGCGATGAATGTCAAAAATATCATTAATGCGAAAGAAATAACTTGGAACTTCATTTCTTCAGCATTTTTCTTCCTGCGATAGTTCAAATCTACGCTAGGATTAGCTGGAGTTTGTTTATTTGCCATCACTTATCCCACCATTCCCATTAAGTATACAACAGTAAAGATGAATACCCAGACAACATCGATAAAGTGCCAGTAAAGGCTCGCTGTATAGAACTTAGGTGCTGTGTATAAATCCAAGCCACGTCTTGCATTACGGACCATTAATGTAACGATCCATACTAAACCGAATGCAACGTGACATCCGTGTGTACCTACTAGTATATAAAATGCGGATCCGAGAGCACTTTTACTGATTTTAAAGTCATACTCATGCACATAATGACTGAACTCATAAATTTCTAAAGCAAGGAATGCTAAACCAAGAAGGACAGTAATCCCTAACCATAGCTGCATTTTGCCAAAGTTAAAGTTCTTCATATGATACATTGCATAAACACTCGTTAAACTTGATGTTAAAAGAATCATTGTTGCTGCAAATACAAGTGGCAGATCAAATATTTCCTGTGTTGTCGGACCGCCGGCGTTTGAATTTCTCAGAGCTAAATAAGTTGCGAAAAGACTGGCAAAAAGAACAGTCTCTCCACCTAAGAATAACCAAAAACCGATAAATTTATTTTTCCCTTCGAGGGTAGCTTTTTCAGGTTCGGCAGGAAAAGTTTCTGCAGTTAGTTTTTCTTCAACAGTTGCCATTATGCCTTACCCCCTCTTTCTTCTTTCAATAGGTCTTCTTTATGAATATGGTATCCATGATCATCTTTAATAGAACGAACAATCATCGCACCGAATGTAATAATAAAGCCGATAAAGATTACCGGAAGTCCCCAGTTGTAATCTTGACGGTATAATATACCAAATGATGCAACGAATAAACCAAATGACATAATTAACGGTAAGATAGAACCGTTTGGCATATGGATGTCTCCTAATGGCTCAGCAGGAGTCATTTCTTTCTTACCTTCCATTTTCTCAAGCCATAATGCGTCAAGTCCGCGCACTAATGGAGTTTGTTTAAAGTTATACTCTGGCGGCGGCGAAGATACAGCCCACTCAAGTGTACGTCCATCTTCCCAAGGATCGATGCCAACTTTTTTACCTTTAACAGCTGTAATAACGATATTAAGTAATAATACAATCGTCGCAGCAGCCATGAAAAACGCACCAACTGTACTTACAAAGTTACCAGTTTCTAATCCTTGACCTGGTAAGAATGTGAAGATACGACGAGGCATACCCATTAAACCTAAGAAATGCTGGATAAAGAATGTTAAATGGAAACCGATAAAGAATAGTACGAATGTAATTTTGCTTAATCCCTCATTTAACATTTTACCGAACATCGTCGGCCACCAGTAAGTAGCACCAGCAAATAAAGAAAATACTACACCACCAACAATAACATAGTGGAAGTGAGCAACTACGAAGTACGTATCATGGTATTGATAGTCTGTAGCAGCCATTCCAAGCATAACACCAGTTACTCCACCCATAAGGAAACTTGGGATGAATGCAACTGACCAAATCATTGGTGATGTAAATTTAACCGAACCGCCCCAAATCGTAAAGAGCCAGTTAAAGATTTTAATACCAGTCGGAACAGCAATCGCCATTGTCGCTACAGCGAAAATTGCATTTGCGATTGAACCTAGACCCGTTGTAAACATATGATGAGCCCAAACCATGAAACCTAGAAATCCGATTAACACTGTTGCAAATACCATTGAAGAGTATCCGAATAGACGTTTTCTTGCAAATACCGGAATAATTTCTGAGAAAATACCGAATGCAGGTAAAACAAGGATATATACTTCAGGGTGACCGAAAATCCAGAATAAATGTTCATAAATAACTGTATTTCCACCTAGTGAAGCATCAAAAATAGCACCATTGAACATGCGGTCAAACATTAATAATGCTAAACCTACAGTTAATGCAGGGAAAGCGAATAGAATAAGTGCTGATGCAACAAATGTTGTCCAAGTGAACAATGGCATACGCATAAATGTCATACCAGGTGCGCGCATATTAATAATTGTTACAAGGAAGTTAATACCAGCAATTAAAGTTCCTAGACCAGATACTTGCAGTCCAAGTATGTAGAAGTCAACACCATGTGTAGGTGAATTCAATGCTAATGAAGCATAAGAAGTCCAACCAGCATCAGGTGCCCCACCTAAGAACCAGCTTAAGTTTAAGAATAATCCTCCGAAAGAGAACAACCAAAAACCTAACGAGTTAAGAAATGGGAACGCTACGTCACGTGCTCCAATCTGGATTGGAACGACAGCGTTCATTAATCCGAATAATAATGGCATGGCAGCTAGGAAAATCATCGTTGTTCCGTGCATTGTTATTATTTCATTAAAGAAACCTGCGCTAACAAACTCGTTATTCGGAACAGCTAGCTGAATGCGGATAATCATCGCTTCTAATCCACCGAGGATGAAAAAGAAACCACCGGAAATCAGGTAAAGAATACCGATCTTTTTATGGTCTACCGTCGTTAAGTAGTCCCAAAGAATCGCACCGATTCCCTTTTTCTGAGTTAACGTACTCACAATGTTACCTCCCTTTTTGATTTGTCTAAATCCTATTTTTCAACTTTTAAACCTTGTAAATATTCTGTTAATGCATCCAGCTCTTCATCATTTAACTTTGGATACGTATTTGTCATTTTATTACCTGGTTTAATAGCTTCAGGATCTTTTAACCATTTGCGAATATTTTCTTCGTCGTTATCCAAAATACCAGCAATTTTTGCGCGTTCGCCAAATGTTGCTAAGTTTGGTGCAGTACGAGCAGCTTCAGGGCGTTCATCAACAGGATTTACAGCATGACAGCCGATACAGCTTTTCTCTTGGAATAACTGCTCCCCTTGCTTCGCTTTATCTGTCGCAGCGACCGCTTGTGTATTTTTCATTTTATCGATCCATTGATCGAATTCAGCTCTTGGCAATGCTTTTACTTTGAAATCCATTAAGGCATGTGAAGGACCACAGAGTTCAGCACATTTCCCATAGAAATATTCGCTTCCGTCAGAAGGCTTTTCCTGATCAAATTTCAACCAGAATCTGTTCGTATTATCAGTGTTCGTATCAAGCTTACCACCGACAGCAGGAATCCAGAATGCATGCTTTACGTCGGCTCCTAATAAATTAAAATAAACTTTTTCCTTTGTTGGAACATATAAGTCCTGACTTGTAATAACCCCATAATCAGGGTATTCAAATTCCCACCAGTAAAGATGTGCACGAACATTGATAACAAGTGCATCTTCTGGTTTACGATTTTCCTTATCCATGACATTTACATTTCCAAGTTTAAATGTCGCAGAAACAAGCGGAACTGCTAACACAAGTAATAATAAGATAGGTATAACAGTCCAAATAATTTCAAGCTTGTGATTTCCTTCTACTTGTTCAGGAATTTTGTCCTCTTCACCTTTGCGTCTACGGAACTTAATAACGACATAGATGAAGATTACTGCTACAACTGCAATGACAACGAGCATGACGATTATACTTAACATCATAAGGTCATACTGCATCTGCGCTACTTCACCGGCAGGTTGAAGCGCGGAAAGAAACGGTTCACCGCAGCCAGCTAAAACGAGCGTCATTAAGGCAAATAGTGAAAGCAGACGCCATTTTGTCAGCCATTTTTTCATCGCTTAATCAAACCCCTCTTTCAGTAATTTAATTCTCTTATTTCATAAAAATTCGAGAATTCTTTTATAGTAAATTCTTTTAAAGAAAGAATTCCTAAATTAAATAATAGTGAAAATCACCATTGAGACGAATAAAATAGTTAAATAATTGATCGAATAAACAAACATTTTCGTTGCCCACTTAAATTCGTCCTCCGCATTGAAACTCTTAATCCCTAAGGCTATCCAGCCGAGATTTAAAGCGGTTGCGAAAATGATAAATCCAATTCCTAATTCATATAAATAAAATGGAAGTGGAAGCAGGCAGAGAATCCAAATCATAATTTGTCTTTTTGTTATTGCAAAGCCATGCACAACCGGAAGCATAGGGATGTTCGCTTCACGGTATTCCTCACATCTTCTCATTGCTAATGCCAGGAAATGCGGCGGCTGCCAAATAAACATAATTAAAAATAATACCCATGCGGCAACGCTTAAATTAGCATCGATAGCAGCCCAGCCGATCAAAGGCGGCACAGCACCTGAAACACTGCCAATTACCGTGTTAATCGTGTATAAACGCTTTGACCACATCGTATATAAAAACACATATGTTATAACCCCTGTTAAAGAAATCAGTGTTGCTGTATATGTAGTCATTAACATAAATACAAAACCAATTGTAAGAAGGACAATTCCCATCCATAGCACTTGAAAGGGATTTACTTTCCCGGTTACAGTAGGCCTTGTTTTCGTCCGCTCCATCACATGGTCAATGTCGCGATCATAGAAATTATTAATCGCACAGGAACCTGCGATAATTAGTGAAGAACCTACTAGCGTAAATATAACGGTATCTAAGTGACTAAGAAATTTTTCATTATTAAAATATAGTGCCAGCCATATGCCAGTAAACGTTGTAATTGCATTGGAATTGACGATTCCTATCTTAATGAGCGATAAGAAATCTTTCCACGCAGTCGTTTCTGGAATATTATGAGAGCGATGTTTAATCGTTGTGTCGTCTGCTGTCCTTGCATCGGCCATTTTCATACCCTCTCTTTCACTATATATTTTTATAAATTAAATCTCCTGTCATCAGAAGCTTCCTCCACGAATATCTGGAGGACTACCACCATTACCAGCAGTTTAATCTTCCGCTGCTATGCATCTCGTCTCCTGACAGCAAAAGCTCTGCTCTCTATTACCTGTGATAAAGCGATAACAATAATGAAGGCGGTTGCATATTTAAATCATTCTATTTCCAATCATACTAAATATTTGCAAATTTATAAACGCTTTCCTTGATATTAAATCATAATTCGACAGAAAAATGTGAACATTCAATGAATAATTTATGTCAAAATTGTGAAAAACATCAAATTAATTAAGTATAGAATAAGTGACAATTTATATAGAAGAAAGTAGAGTCTAATAAGGAAACATTCACTATAGCTATCATAACCATTCACAATCATTTTTTCCATTAATTAAATATTTTTTCTATTTCTAGCAAAATCTCCTTCTCTATTCAACTATTTTCTTCGTCTTTTTCTAATTCTAATCATAATTTTTATGATTGTAGTAAGAGAATCAATAACTTTGTGAACTTTTCCCCTATTTTATTGTGTTTTCACTAAACATTGTGTACTATCATTAAAGTATTTACATGTGTAAACGAACAAATGAAGAAAAGTGAAACTCTGCTTTTCATTCATTTAAATAACTATATTAAAATAGAAGGTGAATATTTTGCAACGTGCTCTTAAATGGTTTGCTGTCATGACAACCATTATTATGCTATTCGTTCTCATCGGTGGTGCTTTAGTTACAAAGACCGAGTCGGGGGCTGGATGCGGTGCTTCATGGCCTTTATGCCATGGCGAACTTATTCCAAGTAAAATTACCTTCGAATTGATCATTGAATTAAGTCACCGTCTCGTAAGTGGTGCAGCAGGAATTACAGTTCTTATTCTTGCCATTTGGTCTGTTAGAGCAATAGGTCATATTAGGGAAACAAAATGGCTTGCGATCATGTCCGTCTTTTTCTTAATATTGCAGGCATTAATCGGTGCAGCAGCTGTAGTATGGGGACAATCCGATGCTGTCATGGCTCTTCATTTCGGTATTTCTCTTATTTCATTTGCCACTGTTTTGTTACTGACCTTACTCATTTTCGAGGTAGATAAAAAGTTTGATGCAAATACATTGGTTATTAGTAGAACAATGAAGTTCCATATGATTGGTATTATTATTTACTCGTACATTGTCGTTTACAGCGGCGCCTATGTTCGTCATAAAGGAGCAAGCCTCGCATGCCCTAGCTGGCCGCTATGCAGCAATAAACCATTCGGCCTGCCAACAACATTCCATGAATGGGTACAAATGGGACACAGGTTCGCTGCTGCTTTAATCTTCGTCTGGATCGCTTATGCGACTTGGGAAGCTATTAAACATTATAAAAATAAGCGTGTTATTTATTGGGGATGGATTATTGCCTTTATCCTCGTATCATTACAAGCTATTTCAGGTGCTTTAGTCGTCTTTTCAAAATTAAATCTGTATATCGCTTTAGCACATGCATTTTTCATTGCTTGCTTATTTGGTGTATTAAGCTATTTCTTGCTTTTACTTGGCCGAAGCAAGGACAATATAGATAAAGATCTTGAGTAATAATTACTAATAAAAAAAACGCTTAAGGATTTCATCCTTAAGCGTTTTTTAGTTCTCAATTATAATATTTATCAATTTTTGAAAATGAAATTTCTTCCTCCAGCTACAGGTTGTCCTTTTACTTTCTTCTCTTTCTGTTCATTCATTTCGCGATATTTCGTAAACATAGAGACATTTACTAATATTCCCACAGAAACGAGTAGAAGAATCATAGATGACCCTCCGTAACTGACAAATGGCAATGTTACACCTGTAATCGGGATCAAACCGGTAACCCCGCCTAAGTTAATCATTGCTTGAATCGCAATCATACTGGATACTCCAACCGCTAATAACGATCCAAATGGGTCAGTACACCTGCGGGCAATGGAAAAACCTTTTAAGATAATAAAAATTAGTAAAGAAAGAACAAATAGAACACCAAATATCCCAAGCTCTTCGGAAATAATAGCCATAATAAAGTCTGTATGTGACTCAGGTAAATAGCCGTATTTTTGTACACTTTGCCCAAGTCCCAAACCTGTTAATCCTCCCGAACCGATTGCATAAAAGGAGTTTATTAACTGCCATCCCTCTTGACCTTGATTTGCAAATGGATCCATGAAGCCAGTAAAACGGCCTACACGTGTTTGAGTGAAGATTTTATCAAAAAATATAGCTGAAAATATAGCTATTCCCCCAAACCCAAGCAAAGCGAGTTTAATCATATTCTGAATTTTTATTCCTGAACAAACAATCATACATAATGCGATAGATCCGATAATCATCGCCGTTCCTAAATCAGGCTCCATTAGTATAAGCGCGCATATAAAACCTGTAAAAATAAGTGGTGGCAATATTCCTTTGCCCAATTCATTAATATATGACTGCTTTTTTTCGTAAACTGCTGCCAAATAAACAATAACACTTAGTTTTACAAATTCACCCGGCTGAATGCTTGCCCCCCCTATCTTAATCCAGCTCTGTGCGTTACCTGCAACATGACCGAAGAAAAAAACGGCAACAAGCAATGCAACTGATCCGAGTACAATAGCTTTTATCAGTTTGTCATTTAAAAATGCTCTGTATGGAAAAAGCATCGTAAATAAAAAACCAATCCCGCCGAGTATTAATGCTAACTTTTGTTTTTGATAGAAATGATCAGGCGCAGCTTCAAAACGTACTACAGCTGTGATCATACTTGAACTGTAAATCATTACGAGACCGAAAATACAGAGCATGAAAACTGCTAGTATTAACGGATAGTCATATGACTTTAAAATTCTTTTTATCATACTTATCTCTTCCTTAATTTAAGACTGCATAGAATTGTAGATTCTTTTCGAAAAAAAGAACTGTCCCATATTGTAAGTATCAAACCTTTTCACCTTAACTTATAGCATTATTTTAAGATGCTATTATTAATATAGTTCGCAGGTCAGACCTCCCTTGAGACAGTCCTTTACACATTATTTTGTTGTAAATGCATCATGCAGTGCTGACAGTTCCCGCTCGAGGCTATCAAGCAATGCTTTACCTTCTTGTTGTTCAATAAGTCCTAATCTTACAGCAAAATCGATCTCTCTTGATAAACCAAACATCTGTGTATCTAAAACCTCTTCATAAAGAGGACATTGAGGCATCGTTAAGTTATCCATTTGGACTTTAATCAACTTCATTATTTTATCAGCATCTGCTTTCAACAGTGCAAGTGCTTTATCTCGATGATCGACAACAATATCAGACGCCAATCTAATCCCTCCATTTCCGAGCGATTACCCATGTATATGTATTAATATTAAAGCTTATATAGGAAAAAAGCAAGGACAAACGTTTATTGCAAACTATTTTTATAAACAAGAATTCAAATCTTCAGACGATTTGAAATATGACAAAAGGAAAGAAAATCTTTATACTTTATATACAAAGGATGGTGCTTATATTGAATTCAATTGTCACTATTTCAGGAAGCGTGAAATATAAAATTACACTTGATCCAGGGGTCTGGATTTTTGATGACCGAAAAGTTGATTTAACAACGTATTTCATCCGAAAACCGAAAGAAAGCGATGAAATCGAAGCGTATACAAAATCAGTTTCAAAGCACTGGGACCGTGAAATTAGTGAGGGAGCTATTTATCCTCCAACATTAAAAACAGAACGAAGATTCGAAAGAGAAAAAGTGTTAACAGGATCCTTCGGAATTCCTCTTGAACCATTTTTAAAAAATGCAGAGCCATTAGATCACACAACAAAGGTACATTTTATAACAACTACAGGAAAGGTAACTTTATCTCTCAACGAGGCCAAAAGAGCTTTATTAGGCTTCAGTAATCGAGGTAAGCCTCTTACAGAGAATGGACCTGTCCATCTCTATTATGGCAACGGATCAAATGCTGATAAGCCAATTACCTCTATTAGAGAGATTATTTTAGAGTAAAATAGAGAGTCAGACCTCTCTTAACTCATTTCCAGCTTCTATGAGTATTATTGGAGAGGTCAGACCCCGTGTTAAACTTATAATAAATCAGCTGCTAACTGTGCTAATCCGGAACGCTCGCCTTTTACTAAGCGAACATGTCCGGCAATTGCCTGGTCTTTAAATGTTTCAACAACATACGTAAGACCGTTATTATACTCATCTAAATATGGATGATCAATTTGTTCCGGATCTCCCATTAAGACGATTTTACTTCGTTCACCAACACGTGTCAGAATTGTTTTTACTTCATGCTTCGTTAAATTTTGTGCCTCATCAATAATAATAAATTGATCGGGAATACTCCTTCCCCGTATATATGTTAATGCCTCCACTTCAATAGAACCCATTCCCGCTAAAATCGCATCAAGCTCACCTGGTTTTTTCGTATTAAATAAGTATTCTAAATTATCAAAAATAGGCTGCATCCAAGGTCTAAGCTTTTCCTCTTTTTCACCAGGAAGAAAACCAATATCTTTCCCGACTGGAACAATCGGCCTTGCTACTAATAACTTTTTATACTTCCCTAAATCTTCCGTCTGCATCAAGCCTGCCGCAAGCGCAAGCAATGTTTTCCCGGTACCGGCTTTTCCGATTAATGTGATGAGCGGCAAATCTGTTCTTAAAAGAAGTTCCAATGCCATTGTCTGCTGAACATTCCGCGGTTTAATCCCCCAAATATGATCGTGATCGAAGACAAGTCGCTTCACTTTTTTTCCCGTACTATCCACTTTCCCAATTGCTGAACTGGAACCGCCCAATGCATCCTTCATAATAATAAATTGATGCGGATAAAAAGGATGATTCGTTACTTCCGAGAGCACGAGTTCGTTTTTATCGTAAAAACGATTCAAGTTATCACTATTTATGTACAAATCTAGGTAGCCTGTATAAATCCGGTCAATCTCGACAACTCGATCATTCAAAAAGTCTTCTGCTAATAAACCGATTGCATCTGCTTTCACACGAACCAATGTGTCTTTACTAACAAGAATAACCGATTTCCCATCTTCTTTCGTCTGTTCTTCGAGCGATAAATTTTTCGCTACTGCTAAAATCCGATTATCATTCGTTTTTTCAATAAATATTTCTTGGAGCTGATGAAAAGACCGATGATTTAGTTCAATTCTTAAACTGCCTCCATTAGACAATGTGATCTTTTCATGGAGCCTTCCTGATTGCCGCAGGTTATCTATAAGCTTAGATACTTGCCTTGCATTTCTCCCAATTTCATCCATATAGCGTTTTTTAGAATCTACCTCTTCTAGCACGACAGCTGGGATAACTACTTCATTATCTTCAAACGAAAAAATTGAATTTGGATCTTGCAACAACACATTAGTATCTAATACATAGATCTTACTCAGATTCTCCGCCCCCTACTCCGCTTTTATTTTTTGGAGTGAAACAAATACTGACAAAGAAGTGATATGTCTGGCTGTACATTGAAGCGTTGCTAAAATATATGAATTAATGAATAAAGATAGAATGTTTATTAAACAATAATATTAAAAGAAAAGTAAATGTACGACATTTTTTCATTATATATGTCAAGGAGTGATCATTTTGCGCTATATTTTAGCAATAATAATTTCTGTGATGATCTTAAATGGTTGTGCAAGTAACAACGGTGCTATTGGAACAGATAATGAAAATAGTAATGGACCTGTCCAAGTTAAAAACAGTGTAAAAAATGAGGTTGATCCGAAAACAGGGCAGGAAGTTTCAAAACATCTTGTCGATTTAGCAACAAGAATTCCGAATGTAAATAATGCCACAGCAGTTGTTATCGGTCCATATGCGGTTGTCGGCATTGATGTGAATGCAAAGTTAGACCGCAGTAAAGTAGGATCGATTAAATATTCTGTCGCTGAAAGTCTAAAACACGACCCTCATGGCGCTAATGCCATCGTTATCGCTGACCCTGATACGACAGCAAGACTCGGTGAAATGGGTAAAGAAATACAAGAAGGCAGGCCCATTGCTGGAATATTAGATGAACTGGCAGCAATTGTTGGCCGTATTATGCCTGAAGTGCCTAGTGATATGCTCGATAATCAGAATGTAAAACCGACCGAGCAAAACGATGACCAGCTAAACAAACAGCAGGAAAAGCAGCTGAATGAACAGCAGGAAAAACAATCAAATGATTATTTAAATAAAACAGATTAAAAAAATGCTAAGCGAGGCTGCCAAAAATAAGATTGAACCTCTTATGAAACAGCCTCGTTTTTCATTGCCGTGAATACTTGCTTATCAAGCTTTGCTGCAGCTTTTTCATCATAAGTTTTTTCGTATTCAGGCGGTGCTGAAATTTTGGAGCCGTAAAACATAACATCTCTTACTTCTGAAATGGTGAGTAAAATTAATGATAATTTTAACGGGATATTTTCTATCCTATCTATTTTTATATGCGCGTTTCCATGTATGGAGTATGTAGATTCATTCGCAATCACACTTAAAGCGACCGCAGGATGTTTTTTTATATTTTCAACAATTCTGGAACGATTATCGACTGCAAGATATATATGTTCATAATCAGGGGCATATACCCAGGAGATTGCGCTTACATTTGGTGTACATGTTTCATGATCAATCGTCGCAATCGTTGCGAAATACTCTTTTTGCAATTTTTGAAATAAAGGCTCAATTAGTTTTAATTCCACTTTATTTGCCATCATATTCCTCCAATTTCAAAATGTACTTACAATTTCATCATACATGTTTTTAAGAACAGTTCCAACTAAAAAATAATAGGAATCGTTTTTTTAAAAGCAATCGTGGTATACTAGGAAAAGTATATTTACTACGAGGTGTACAAATGAGAGTAAAATGTGTTATTTGTGATAAAATCGAAACAATTGATGATGAAACATTAATAGCGAAACGATTAAGAAACCGTCCTATTCATACATATATGTGTAAAGAATGTCATGATCGCATTGAAGAAAAAACAATCATTCGCTTAGAAACGGGAAATTTCAGACTTTACCGTGATAAAAAGAAAGAAGACAGCTGGTAAATTTCATAAAGTGAAAATTTCATCAGCGGGGGTTTTCTCATCCTCCACTAATGGTTAGTGGAGGCCCACAGGA
>NZ_BCVG01000045.1 GCF_001591625.1 Metabacillus fastidiosus NBRC 101226 | reverse complement strand
AGGATGTCCCAAAAGGGTTTCTTTTTACCCTTTTGGGACATCCTCTTTTTTATTGTGGCTTTCAATTTACTTAGCTGAGACAGAAATTCATAATTTTATCTGTTACATGTTCAGGTATTTCCTCTGGTACTAAATGACCTGTCTTTTTGAAGGAAATAAAGTTTGAATTTGGAAGATCCTTACTTAATTTCTCTCCGATATGAATTGGTACAACTTTATCTTCTTCTCCCCAAATTAACAAACTTGGTGTCTCAATTTTATTTAAAGTTTCAGAAGGAAGGTCTCCTTCATGATCACGGATCATTCTCGTTAATGCCCGAAAAATTTGATCGTCATGGAAAGGTTCCAGATAGCCTTCCATCATTTCCTGATCAATTAGTGTTCTGTCATGTACAACATTATAGAGATTTTTAAGAATACCTTGTCTAGCCAGCCAATGTTTAATACATAAATAAAAATAAGGGATATATGACCCGCAAATTAAAGTTGGATGTAAACGTTTCATATAGCTGGAACTACAAAGAAGCACGACTTTTTTAAACATTTCAGGCTTTTGGTTCACTGCATTAAGCGATACTTGTCCTCCCATTGAATGCCCAACTAAAATGGCATTTTTAATTTGAAGTTTTTCAAGTAGTTCAATGACAACTTTTGCCATATTATTTAAAGAATGTACAAAGCGTGTTGATTTTTCTGTTTTTCCAAAAGGCGGGAGGTCGATTGCGATAATGCGAAATTCAGATTGTAAAAGTGGAATTATTCGTCGGTAACAAAAGGTAGAGGATAGGAAACCGTGAACAAGAACGAGCGTTGGCTTATTCATATCGGTTCCGTAAATTTCATAATGTATGTTTACACCGAGAATATTCATTTTGTTATGAATAACTATACTCTTCTCCATTGCATTTCACTCCAAGTTTTTTTATGAAAAAAATCTATATATGTGATAAAATAAGGTGTTACGAAAGATTTTTTATAGTTTTACCACATTTTCTCGAATAACACCATGTAAAATATTCAACAAATGGTTTTGATTTTGCAACTGTGGCAAACTTATGGCGAAAATGAATGGTATAATTAATAATGAATTTTAGTACTTAGGAGGGGTAATATGAAGCTAAACGAAAAGGAAATTGAAATTCTTGAGCTATTAGAAATGAATAGTCGTTTGTCTCCTGAGAACATTGCGAAAATGGTTGATTTATCTGAACAAGAAGTAAAATCCATTATTCAAAATTTAGAAGACCAACGAATTATTGTCGATTATGTAACAACGATAAATTGGAGTAAAGTTGACAGTAATGAAGGTGTAACAGCAATGATTGACGTTAAAGTCGCACCGAAGCGCGGTGTTGGTTTTGATGATGTTGCAAGTAGAATCTATAGATTTAATGAAGTAAAATCTGTTTATTTAATGTCTGGTGCATATGACCTTTCCGTCGTTATTGAAGGAAGATCGATGTCTGCAATTGCTCAATTTGTATCCGAAAAACTTTCCGCGTTAGATTCTGTTTTATCAACGACAACACATTTTATCTTAAAGAAATATAAACATGACGGCACAATCTTTGAACAAGATGATGACGATAAGCGGATAGTGGTGTCTCCATGATCGAACATTCACATTATCTTTCAAATACAGCAAAAAATTTAAAGCCTTCTGGAATTCGCAAATTTTTTGATCTTGCGGCTGGGATGGAGGGTGTCATTTCTTTAGGTGTTGGTGAGCCTGATTTTGTAACGTCATGGAATGTAAGGGAAGCATGTATTCAATCCCTTGAGCAAGGTTATACATCGTATACTGGCAATGCGGGATTAATAGAATTAAGAGAAGAAATCAGTTATTATTTACAAAAAATTACAAATAAATACTATAACCCTAAATCACAATTATTAGTAACTGTTGGTGCTAGCCAAGCTTTAGATATTGCATTAAGAGCAATTATCAATCCTGGCGATGAAGTTCTTATTATCGATCCTAGCTTCGTTTCATATGCAGCGCTCGTTGATTTAGCGGGCGGTGTTCCAGTTATGGTGCGGACGAAAGGTGAAGAAGAATTTAAATTACAGCCGGAAGCTTTAGAAGCTGCAATTACAGATAAAACAAAAGCAATCATTATTTGTTCACCGAGCAATCCAACTGGGACTGTACTAAGAAAAGAAGAGTTAGAGCGTCTTGCAGTAATTATTGAGAAACATGATTTATTAGTTATTTCCGATGAAATTTATTCAGAACTTACATATGATGAAGAGTATACAAGTTTTGCATCTATAGAAGGAATGACTGATCGAACAATTTTAATTTCAGGATTTTCAAAAGCATTTGCGATGACAGGCTGGCGTCTTGGTTATGTTGCAGCAAATGAGGAATTTTTACAAGCAATGTTAAAAATTCATCAATACTCTATGCTTTGTGCACCAACGATGGCACAATATGCAGCGATTGAAGCATTAAAAAATGGTTTTGATGATGTAGCGCATATGAAAAAAAGTTATCGACAAAGACGTAATCTGGTTGTTAGTGCTTTAAATGATATGGGCTTAACATGTCACACACCTGGTGGGGCATTTTATGTATTTCCATCGATCCGTAAAACGAATTTAACTTCGGAACAATTTGCTGAACAATTATTATTGGAAGAAAAAGTTGCAGTAGTTCCTGGAAGTGTATTCGGTGAGAGCGGAGAAGGCTATATAAGATGTTCCTATGCATCATCTTTAGAACAGCTTCAGGAAGCTTTGAAAAAAATGCAGCGCTTTGTTGATAAATTCTAGTAGAGAAACCTATCCGAATAACAATTCGGATAGGTTTTTATTTATTAAATAAAAAAATGGACAAAACGAATGTTTTGTCCAAAAAACAAAGGGGGAATACTAGAAAATCTTTGTAGTATCGTTATTCCCGTTTTTTTCTTTTCTTATACATCATTTGAAACATTTTACTTTTTTATCTTATTATATTTATGAAATAGAGGACAGAGGGTGAATAGAGAGGGTTTGGTCTGGGAACTAAAGCTTAAGAATATGAATAGTTTCTAGTAGTTAGAAAGCATCATAAAATAATTAAAAAAAAATTTTATCATATTTAGTAAAGGATGAAATTATTGTTTCTAAGCTGATTAAAGCGAAGTGATTTTTAGAAATAGAAATCATTTTTTCGGTTATATTAACATTATATAAAAAGTTTTTTTGAAAAAATCCCCAACTTATGATATAATTTTTTATTGCGTATAAAGAGACAATATAAATATAAGAAATTAGGAGTGTTTTCATGTCGACAAATTATGAAGTAGGTAGCGTTCATACAGGAAAAGTAACAGGAATCCAGCCATACGGTGCATTCGTTGCACTAGATGATCAAACTCAAGGGCTTGTTCATATTTCAGAAGTAACTCATGGCTTCGTTAAAGATGTAAACGAACATTTAAAGACTGGTGATGAAGTACAAGTAAAAGTACTTACAGTTGATGAAAAATCAGGTAAAATCAGCTTATCTATCCGTGCAACACAAGAAGCACCTGCTGAAGAGAAAAGAGAAGCTAAAAAACCACAAAGACGTCAAGCGACAGTAAAAACAGAAACAGAAGCACCACAAGGATTCAACACATTAAAAGATAAGCTTGAAGAGTGGATTGAGCAATCTAAAAAAGAAGAAATTAAAAAATAATTTCAGATAAAGTGATTATTTTACACCGCATGTTTTTTAAGGACATGCGGTGTTTTAATTTAAGTATGGATCTGTATATCTACGTTGAAATTACTTGATCAGGCAATATGAAACCAAGATGTTTACATATAATACAAATGCAGATTTTTAAACAGCTTTTTTCTTTATGTACAGAAGTCCACTTATAAAGAAAAGGATAAATCCTCCGATAATTGGAAATATAATAGATTCTATAGAAACGAAGAATCCACCCCAAGGTCCGTCATCTTTAGGCATCATCGTTAGAAATGGTTGTACCCATGGATAGAAGGGTGCATATTTCTCTGAATTAGCAACCATTATATTAGGTAAAGTGAAAATAACGTTTAATGCTAAAGGTGCTGCAAAGCTTGACCAGGCCATTGATATTAAGAGCATGAAAGCGATAAGCGGAAGAGAAGCCATAAGTCCGCCCATTGCAGTTTTTAATATAATATCAACTGGTATGGGACCAGCAAATCCTTTTATTAAACTAATGATAAATAAGCTGACGATAAATAACAGCTGATTAATAGTAATTAAGAAAGTGACGATTAGAAACTTTGACAAATACACATGAGTTCTTGAAACAGGTAAGCTTAACAACTGTTTCCAACCACCGTTTTGATGTTCATAGCGGCAGACGAAGCTTGTAAATACACCGATAATTAATGGCAAAAACAATATGGAATGTGCAATTGTCATTATTAATAAATAGAAAACCCAATCATTAGGTATACCCTGTTCCTTTTCTGTTACTAATCCGGTAAAAAATGCGAGTGAAGGGCTAATAAATAATAAAAGCCAGATATTTGTTTTTCTCATCTTAAGTATGTCTGATTGTATGACATGCCAAAACATTATTTCACATCCCTTTTATTAAAGTCGATCATTCCGCATATAACGATCGCCATGCCAACAATTATTCCGAAAGTAACAAACCAAATTGGTTCGTGCTTCTCCGAAAGAAGCGGCCAGCCCCATATAAACCAGTCCGGCGCATTATAAGCAGTCATTCCAACCATTGTGCCTAAAATGCCGATTGTTAAGGAAACAGCCTGATTTTTAAATGTAATGGAAAGCCAAGTCTGAATTGCTAATACAGGCAGTGCGGCTAATAAGGGAAAGAAACTATTTTTTAGGATGGCAACAGCGGGAAACGTCCATCCGAATTTAAGGCCGACTCCTAAAAGAACTGTACCAATGAAAAGAAGGGTGCTTGAGACGAATAACATGATCAGTAAAGTAATAAATTTAGATGAAAAAACAGTTAATCGGCTTACTGGTAAACTGAGCAGCTGTTTCCAAGAGCTTTGATGATGTTCGATCGTTGCGATTTGTGATGCTAGAATTGTAATTCCAAGCAGAAGCGCAGGGCAGACAAACATATTTACATTTTCTATCACTCCTGCCCATATATCAGGCTGCTGTTTCAATAAATAATCATATCTTACTCCATAGTTTACAATTTGAAGAGAAATAACTCCGAAAGGTCCGAGGAAGACAAGCAGCCAAAACCATTTCCGTTTTACTTTTAATAAATCAGCTTGCAGAACCGCCAGCATGTCCGATTCCTCCTCCATTTGTTAATTCTAAGAAAATTTCTTCCAATGATTTTCGCTTTTCTTCTACCCGATAGATAGAAATATTTGCGCTTGCCAAGATGGAAATAGATTTTGCCACAATCTCGTCGTTTGCATTTTCACTAATTAGACGATTTTCCTGCTTTTCAAATAAGATTCCTTTTGTAAGTAACAATGCTTTTGCTTTATCCATCTCGGATGCTTTTATTGCGATTTTTGGACGAGCTTTGTTCCGTAATCTTTCAATGGAATCTTGATAAATTATTTTCCCTTTCGTAATAATGCCGACTTCCGTTGCTATTTGATCGATCTCACTTAATAAATGGCTTGAAATAAGTACTGTTATTCCATATTGTTTTGGCATATTTTTGATTAGATCACGGATTTCGTGGATTCCTGACGGGTCAAGACCATTCGTCGGCTCATCTAATATTAATAGTTCAGGATTTCCTAAAATTGCAGCAGCAATACCGAGCCTCTGCTTCATTCCAAGAGAAAATCCTTTCACAGGGCGATTCGCATCATTTGTTAATCGAACGATAGAAAGAACTTCATCAATTCTGTTTTTTGGAACTTGTAAAATTTTTCGTAATGCTTCTAAGTTTTCTCTTGCTGTTAAATGTCCATAGTAGGAAGGAGACTCAACTAAGGAGCCGATTTTTCGGAGTGCCTCAATATGGTTATTTTTCACATCTTGCCCAAATAACTCAATTTTTCCGTTTGTTGGTTTCATCAGACCGAGAAGCATTCTAATTGTTGTCGTCTTTCCAGCACCATTTGGTCCGAGGAATCCATAAATTTCTCCTTTTTTAATCGATAGGTTAATATTATCGACAACTGTTTTTCCTTTAAATTTTTTTGTTAAATTAGTTGTTTCAATCATCATTTCCTTCAATTTGATCACCTCTATTTAAGAATAGATTGTAAAGGTTAAAATGAAGGCTGATGCAGTTTAAAATTTGTTTAAAATTAAAAACATAGGACTGTTTGATAAGTCTCTAATAAGTTATAAAAGCTGAAAGACCCAGCCATGAAATCCATAGATTTTACTGGATTCTTATAACGGGGCCTTTCAGAAGGCTGTGTAAAAAGAGTTGTTTTTCTTCTTTTTTACACAGTCTCATGTTTTAATTTCATTATCTAATTTGTTCATCAGCATAATTTTTGTTCCATTTTCGCTTGTATCAATTGTCCATATAAGTCCCATATCTTTTATCATCATATCAACAATGGATAGACCAATTCCGGCTCCATCTTTATTATTTTCCCTGCCGAACCCTTTTCCTCTGTCTTCAATAATAATTTGTTCCATCTTTCCTGTTTTTTGAATATAAACCCCAATATATTTACCGGCTGAAGCATGGCGTATAACATTTTGTAGTAAATTCTCAAAAATTCTCTCCATCCATTGACTATCAGCAAGCCAATAGACAGGTTCATTCTCTGCTTGAATACTTACTTCAAATTCATTCTGTTCGAATAAAGGATACCACTGGGCGGTTATCTTCCGAATGAGTCTATTTATCTCTATTTTCTCAGGATGATAAGGATATTTCTTTGCGGATAAAAGTGTATAGGATAATAAGTTATCGATTAAGTTACTAAGAAAATCAATTTTTTGATCGATTAATACTAGTGATTCTAACCCTTTTGCTGTTCTTACTTCTTCTTTTACATTTGATAGCTGGGCACGGATAGTAGTGAGCGGTGTTCTTAGATCATGTGATAAATTTGCAATTAAGTTTTTTCTAAGCGTCTCTGCATCTCTTTCACGTTTTTGGCTTTGTTCCAGCTCCAAAATCATTTGATTGAAGCTTTTTTCGAGCTTCCCAATTTCATCTAGTTTAGAAACGGTAATTTGAGAAGGGATCCCGTCTTCATTTTTCACTTGCATTGCAGCTGTTAGATGAAGCAGTCTTTTCCTAATATCTTTAAAGAAACGCCAGGAAAGTAAAGTAAATACAATTAAAATTAATAGAAGGAGAGATAAAAGGATATAATCGTAATAAGGACCTAATTGCTCAATAGGTAATAAAAAATGCTCCCGATCCACTTTAATAACGATAAAACCATCAGAAGAATCACCGTTAAGAAAAGCAACGACAGTATAAGGATCTGCGTCGGTATGATCTTTCATAAACTGGACCGTATAAGAAGGTGTCCAGCTCTCGGGAAGTTTTCCATTATAGGAGAACTTATCACGGGTTTTTCCGGTTTTATCAACCCAAAATATTTGTGATTCCGGATATTTGTTATGAAGAAATTCTAAATGCTCCTTTATAGCTTCATCTGATTTATTTCCTAATTTTTTTGCTTCTTTATGCCACATTACTTTAAAATCTGTTAAGCTTTCATATGGGCTGTCTTTTTCATTATGGAAAACAGTAGTAGGAAGTAAAATGATTAAACTGGCAGTTGGAATAATAATTGGGATAAATGTAAAAGCAAAAAATATAATAATTAAATATTTAACAACTAATGAATTTCTCCACTTCATAATTTCACCCGGTAGCCAATGCCGCGGATCGTTTCAATGATTTCCGGTTTGGAAGGATCTTTTTCTAATTTCTCTCTCAAATAGCGAATATGGACCATTAACGTTTTATCACCCTCTATATAAGGCTCATCCCATACCCCTTCAAATAATTGCTCCTTCGTTAAAATTTGATTTAAATGTCGTAGAAAGTATGTGAAAATTTGATACTGTTTTCCAGTAAGTATTATTTCTTCATCTGTCTCATTATTTATAATTGTCTTTTTCGTAAAATCGATCTTTAAATGATTTAAATTGATAACGGAAGAAGTTTTATTATATCTTCTTAATAAAATTTCAATTCTTTTTGCCAGTTCTTCAGGATGAAAAGGCTTTGTCATATAGTCATCAGCAAACTCCAGTCCTTCGAGCTTATCATCAATCGCTGTTCTTGCTGATAACATTATAATAGGAATAGATGGATGGGTTTTCTTAATTCTCTTTCCTAGTGAAAAGCCGTCCAAACCAGGCAGCATGACATCTAAAATGAGTAAGTCGATTTGATCGAGCTTTGGCAGTTCCAGTCCGGAAGTTAGCCAGTCAACTTCAAATCCCCTTGCTATAAGATCCTTCTTTACCCATTCCCCAATTTCCGTATCGTCTTCTATGTATAAAATTTTCATCTGTTCTTCTCCTTCTCTCCTTTTTAATTATCTTACATGAGAGTAAATGGAAAAGAAAAGGGGGACATCTCTATTACGAGATATCCCCTGATAATTAACGAACTTCTGGTCTAGGTTCGCGGGCGACTTCTTCTGAACGTTTAAATAGAAGCCCTAAATTAATTAAACCAGCAATTCCAACTAAACCGTATATAATACGGGAAAGTGCAGAATCTTGTCCACCGAATATTGATGCTACTAAATCAAATTGAAAGAAACCGATTAAGCCCCAGTTAATAGCTCCGATAATTGTTAAAACTAGTGCAATTCGCTGAATTGTAGTCATTGATAAAACCTCCTCAAATATGTTAACTACATCGTTAGATTTCCGAAAAAATGAAAAAAGTATACATCTCAATATATATTTTTAAAAATATATAATGGAAAATATTAAAGCAATTTTCTGTACAAAAAAATTTGGAATGTACATAATCTAAGGAGGGAGGCGATACAAAATGGATAACTTTACATATTTTAATCCAACTAAGTTGATTTTTGGAAAAGATCAGGTGGAGCAATTAAAGAGTGAGGTACCTATCTATGGACAGAAAGTATTGCTCGTCTATGGTGGAGGCAGTATTAAACATAATGGGCTTTATGATAAAGTGATAAGTGAATTAAAAGCAATTAACTGCGCAATATATGAGCTTTCCGGAGTGGAGCCGAATCCAAGACTTTCAACTGCGAAAAGAGGCATTGAAATTTGTAAAAATGAAGAAATTGATTTTCTTCTCGCTGTGGGCGGCGGAAGTGTTATTGATTGTACGAAATTAATTGCTGCTGGTGCAAAATATGAAGGGGATCCATGGGATATCGTAACGAGAAAACATATTCCATCAGCTGCATTGCCGTTTGGTACTGTTCTTACATTAGCAGCAACAGGGTCAGAAATGAACGCGGGATCTGTTATTACGAATTGGGAAACGAATGAAAAATTCAGTTGGGGAAGTCCTTTTGTTTTCCCAAAGTTTTCAATTTTAGATCCGGTTCATACATTTACGGTACCGAAGGATCAAACAATTTACGGGATCGTTGATATGATGTCACATGTGTTTGAACAATATTTTCATCATACGACAAACACCCCGCTGCAGGACAGATTATGTGAGTCAGTTTTAAAAACAGTTATTGAAACTGCACCTCGATTACTTGAAGATTTAAAGAGCTACGAGCTAAGAGAAACTATTCTTTATTGCGGAACAATTGCCTTAAACGGCTCATTACAGGTAGGTGCACGCGGTGATTGGGCATCACATAATATTGAACATGCAGTATCAGCTGTTTATGATATTCCACATGCAGGCGGTCTTGCAATCCTATTCCCAAATTGGATGAAGCATACACTTGGTGAAAATATATCCAGATTTAAACAGCTGGCAGTGAATGTTTTTAATGTGAAAGAAGAGGGAAAGGAAGATAGAGAAGTTGCCTTGGAAGGGATTGAGCGCTTGCGTTCTTTTTGGAACAGTATTGATGCTCCGAACAGCTTAAATGATTACAATATCGGCGATGAGAAGCTTGAATTAATTGCTGATAAGGCAATGACTAATGGGGAGTTCGGAAATTTCAAAAAGCTGAACAAAGAAGATGTTCTTGCAATTTTGCATGCATCTTTATAATAATGGGACTGGCTCTTCGTCGAGTCAGTTCTATTTTTGTCGAACTAGCGCATATTGCAGTTATTTCCTTGATTTAACGCGTTAATTTAGATAAAGTGATAGTGGTAGTTATAACAATATTTTACTTTGGAGGAAGACGTTTATGACATATGTTCGTTTCGATTATTCTAGTGCCTTATCTTTTTTTAATGAACATGAACTTACATATTTGCAAGACTTTGTAAAAGTAGCACATCATACGATTCATGAAAAGACAGGTGCTGGCAGCGAGTATTTAGGGTGGGTCGATTTACCATTAGACTATAATAAAGAGGAATTTGGAAGAATTCAACAAAGTGCGGAAAAAATCAAAAATGATTCTGATGTTCTTCTTGTTATTGGGATCGGCGGTTCATACTTAGGTGCAAAAGCTGCAATTGAAATGTTAAACCATTCTTTCTATAATGCCTTACATAAAGATCAACGTAAAACTCCACAAATTATTTTTGTCGGTAATAATATTAGTTCAACATACATGAATGATGTAATTGACCTCCTTGAGGGAAAAGATTTTTCTATTAATGTTATTTCGAAATCCGGTACGACAACAGAGCCGGCACTTGCATTTCGCTTATTCCGTAAAAAATTAGAAGAGAAATATGGAAAAGAAGAGGCAAAAGGCCGTATTTATGCAACAACAGATAAAGCAAAAGGTGCGCTTAAAACATTAGCAAATGAAGAAGGATATGAATCATTCATCATTCCGGATGATGTCGGCGGGCGTTACTCTGTTTTAACAGCTGTTGGTTTACTTCCGATTGCTGTTTCTGGAGTAGATATTGAAGCGGTGATGAAAGGTGCCCAAGATGCAGGCAAAGAATTTTCTAACTCGGAATTAGAAGAAAATGCTGCATATCAATATGCAGCTGTTAGAAATCTTCTTTACAATAAAGGGAAAACAATTGAAATGCTCGTTAATTATGAGCCGGGTCTTCAATATTTCTCCGAATGGTGGAAGCAGTTATTCGGTGAAAGTGAAGGAAAAGACCAAAAAGGTATTTTCCCGGCATCAGCGAATTTCTCAACAGATCTTCATTCATTAGGACAGTATGTTCAAGAAGGTCGCCGTGATTTATTTGAGACGATCATTAATGTGGAAAAACCACGTCATGAGCTCACAATTGAGGCAGAAGCAAGTGACTTAGACGGCTTAAATTATTTAGAAGGTAAAACAGTTGATTTTGTGAATAAAAAAGCATTCCAAGGTACAATGCTTGCTCATACTGATGGCGGTGTTCCAAACTTAGTTATTACAATCCCTAAGATGGATGCATATACATTTGGTTATTTAGCATATTTCTTTGAAAAAGCTTGTGCAATGAGCGGTTATTTACTCGGTGTTAATCCATTTGATCAGCCAGGGGTAGAAGCATATAAAGTTAATATGTTTGCCCTGCTTGGAAAACCTGGATATGAAGAGAAGAAGGCAGAACTTGAAAAGAGACTGCAAAAGTAATGGAAATGTGGGGCTGTTCGATAAGTCCCTAATAAGTTTTAAAAGCTGAAAGGCCCTGTCACTAAATCCTTGATTTTATTGGATTTACATGACAGGGCCTTTCAGCAGTATGTCCCAAAAGGGTTGCTTTTTACCCTTTTGGGACATACTCACATTTTTTTCATTCATTAGGAAAACCTATCATTAAAAAGGAGGTTTTCTATTATGATTGAAATTCCATCAAAGCTTGAAGATCAATTATTTGACTTATTTTTTCTGGAACAAAAAATGAAGCCGCTCGGGTATGTCATTGGCGGTAATTGGGATTACGAAAGCGGCTCATTTGATTATAAAATGGACGATGAGGTCGGCTACCAGTTTTTGCGTCTGCCATTTGAAGCTGTGAACGGTCAATTAGATGCTGATAATGTGACTGTGAAATTTAAACGTCCTTTCCTGCTTTCACATAAATATCAAATTGGCTTAGATGATGATGTTCATGTTGGAAATTTCAGTTCTGCATTTAATCAATTCCAAGAACCACAGGATAAGGATGCAACATTTCCAGAAAAGTATATTGATAATGGTAAAAGGCTTGTGAAAGAACTGGAAACACTTTTAATTAATGAGCAAAAATAATTAACAGATCGTCTGTTTCGATTATCATGGAGAGCGGCGGATTCATGATCGTTTTCTCTCCCCTTTTTATTCCAATTAAAATTGTTTCTTTTTCTAATAGTTCATGGCTTGCTTTTTTAAATGTCACTCCTATTAATTGTACAGGTACATTTAGAAGTTGAAAGAGATTCCCGGATGCGGGATTTAAGTCTGCATAAATACTTGATAATTTATTCCTCGCTAAGTAGCTGCTTATAATAAAATGACTCGTTAATTGATATGATTTAATGATTTCATCTGCACCCGCCCGTTCAGCATTATTCACTTGATGTTCCGTAAGAATCTCAATGACGGAATACAGCTCTTTGTTTAAACCCTTTAATGCCAGTAAAATAAGAATAGACTGCATATCTGCTTCAAGCTCATTTTTATGCTGGTCAGCTGTAATAATAGCCGCATCAGCTTCCGTTAAATTGGCTCTAAGCAATGTTTGGTCATTAATAGGATTACCACGAATGAAATGAACATTTTCAATTAACGGTGCTTCTTCTAATGTGTTGTCGATGAGAACAATTTTCTTGAACGGTTCTATCTGACGTACCGATTGAATAATTTCACTTGCTTTTTCATTCCATCCAATAATAATAACATGCTGTTTTTCCTTAAAAGCAACATTACCTTCTGCATAAGAATATTGTTTTTTAATAGCTGCGGCTGATGAAGTAGCGAAGAAAGCAGTAATAAAACTTGCCCCAGTGAAAATTAACACCATACCAATTAACTTTCCGGCTACTGTTTCCGGAGCAAAATCACCAAATCCAACAGTTGAGATCGTAACGAGCGCCCACCAGACTCCGTCGAAAGCTGTCGGAAATTCTTTAGGTTCAATGACCGCTACGATCCATCCAAAAAAAATAATAATGAAGAGTACGACAAACATAATACGGATATATAATGGACTTTTCATCCAGCGTATATAAAGCTTATTTGATTTCAGTATTTTCTTCAGTCCCTTAGAATAATAAATTAAATATTTGATCGATATTTGCAATAACAGAATTTACATATGTAATAGTATTCCTTCATTATCCATTGTATAATCAATGGAAATCAAAATAACAAATAGGTCCATATACCTATTTGATTTATTAATATAACAAAGGTAAAGGATGCAAAACTAATATTTTACATTTAAAATGAGAAGAGATGAAGTTTAATTACAAGGGAGATTATGATGAATAAATATTTACAAAAACTCGTTAAAAATGTTCGTGGTCAGCTTGAGATTTGGCTGAATAAGCAAACAGAAATTAGCCATGGGGATTTATATCGGTTCTTACATTCGATTGCAGGAACTGCTTCAACTATTGGCTTTACAAAAGGCGGAGAAGCAGCTAGAGAATTAATGGATCAATTAGATGAAAAAGATACTAAAGTATGGGGAAATGAAGAATTACAATTATTTTTAATGCCCCTTATTTCGACTTTTTACTATGAGGAATTTCAAACAATTGAAGATGTTGAAAAAGTGGAGACAGGGTATAACGAAAAGAAGCTCATTTTATTAATCGATGATGACACTACCCTTCTTATGTATTTAAAGGATGAGCTTGAGAAAGAAGACTGGGTCGTCATGGCAATAGCTGATTCAGAACGTGCAATAGCTTCCTATTATGATTTAGATCCTGATTGTGTCATTATCGATATTCATATGAAAAAACATAATGGTTTTGATGTACTGCAAATTTTAAAAGAAAAAATGAAACAAAGGTTTATTCCTACAATTATGATTAGCATCGATGATACGAAAAAAACAAGGATGCTTAGCTATCAGCTTGGTGCCGATGATTTTATAAGAAAACCGCTCGAAATGGATGAATTTATTGTTAGAATCCAAAGACAATTAGAAAGGAAGCAATCCATTGATGAATTAATCTTAATTGATGAACTGACGAGAGTATATAATCGCAAATATTTAAAGCAGTCGTATGAACGTCTTTTCAGTAATCTGGAACGGAGAAACGAATGTTTCAGCATGGTTATGATTGATCTTGATAATTTTAAGAAGGTAAATGATACGTATGGACATATTACAGGTGATAAAGTACTGACACAGCTTGCTGACGAATTAAGAAACGGATTGAGAATGAGTGATGTTATTATTCGGTATGGCGGAGAGGAAATACTCATTCTGCTGCCTGAAACGGACCGGGAGAATGCCAAAAATATTATAGAGAGAATTTTGCAAAGTTACTCAGCAGTTGTATTCACATATGAGGATAAACAATTTTCTTGTGCTTTTTCCGCAGGAGTTCATGAAGTTACTATTGGAGAGCCGGATTTACAGGAGAATATTGAAAAAGTTGACGGTGCTTTATATGAGGCTAAAAATAATGGAAAAAATCAGGTTCGCCTCGCTGTCGGAAATCAAGTAGAAGTTTCAAAGAAGAAACTCCATATTGGCATTATTGACGATGATCCGATTATTCGTACGATGCTCGTAGATTTAATAAGTAAAGGCAGCTATAAAGGAAAGTACGAAATTGATATTCAGTCTTTTAAAGATGGAATGGAATTTTTCGATGCGAAATGGCATTTGAATAATGAGCCATATCTTATTATTTTAGATGGTATTATGCCAAGAATGGATGGATTGGAAGTACTGCAAAAGATCCGAAAGCTGCCGAATAAAGAAAGATTTACAATTATGATGCTTACGTCCCGAAACAGTGAACAAGACATATTAAGAGCGCTTCAATACGGTGCCGATGATTATATAACAAAACCATTTAAGCTGCTTGAGCTTGAGTTCCGATTAAATCATTTAATTAAAAGGATGGTCTAAGTTGATTTCATTTAATTTTGTCTTTTTGCTTTTAGTATTTACTTCCTTTCTTTTTTTACTCATAAGTGTATTCCTTTATTTGATTATTCGTAAAGCAATGAATAATCAATTTAAGAGGAAAGTAGAAAATTATAAAAATAATTATCGAATACATGTCTTTCATTATTTGCAAAATGAAGAAAAAGAGCCAATAGCTCATTTAACAAATAAAGAAGAACATATCGCCGTGATCGAGTTATTAAGTGAATATGCAAATGTGCTGGACGGTGAAGTCATAAAGAAGAGATTAAGAGATTATGTAGCAGATCATTTTGAAGAATATATAAAGAAAGATTTGAAAAGTAATAGATGGAGCGTCCGGATGAATGCTCTTTATCAAATAGAAGACTTTAATCTCAATTTCATGATTGAACCGTTAAGAAATTATTACAATGATAGACGTTTAACAGAAGAAGAGGAAAGCCAGCTATTAAAAATGTTTGCGCTCTTTCAGGAAGAAGATCTCGTTCATAAATTATTAAATACTAAAACGAATCTTTCTAATTTTAATATAAGATCTATTTTCAGAAAAATGGACAGAGAAACATTTTCAAAATTCATTGAGAGATTTGATGAACTTCCTAAGCAGTATCAGTTAGCTGTAATTGATACAGTGGCAAGTGAAAGAATGCTCTGGTATCACTTGTTTTTAGAACATATGCTTCAAAGTGATGATAGTGAAATTCAAATTCGGACATTAAAAGCATACGCTGAAACAAGCTTGCCTCTAAAGGAAGAAGAATTAGAGCCATTTATTTTAATGAGAAGATGGCAAGTGAAAATGATGCTTGCAAAAATAATCGGAGCACAAAGAATAGAACAGTATAAAAAGCTTTTAAAGGAATTCCTATGTGATAAAGAATATATTGTTCGTTCAGAGGCAGCAAAAGCAATTATGGAATTTTCAGATGGAATAGACATTTTAACAGAAGTCGTTCAAGTATCTAAAGATCGTTTTGCAAAAGATATGGCAAATGAATGGCTTGAAAAGGAGCGGTGATTCCTATTAATTTTTCAAGTATTTTCACGATTGGAAGTTGGTTTATTTTAATCTACATGATTATCATTATTACTATATATGGGGCAATGCTGATTATTTCTTTTTTTCAAATTAGAAAGATTTATCAATTAGATCAAATAGAGCCTTATGAAGAATTTCTGCAATCAAGTTTTACGAAACCTATCTCGATTTTAGTACCTGCTTATAATGAATCAATTGGAATTTGTGCGAGTGTACGCTCTCTTCTTAGTATCGAATATCCTGAGTTTGAAGTAATTGTTATAAATGATGGTTCTACCGATGATACGTTAGAGAAGCTTGATGAAGTTTTTAAATTAAAGAAAACAAATATGGTCGTTCGCCGCCAGCTAGAGACGAAAGAAATAAAAGCTATGTATACATCAACAATTTATCCGAATCTTATCGTAGCGGATAAAGATAATGGAGGTAAGGCGGATGCTTTAAATGCAGGTATTAATTTATCTAAATATCCATACTTTTGCTCTTTAGATGGTGACTCTATCATTGAGAGAAATGCTTTTCTTAAAGTCTTAAAACCTATTATTGAATCAGATGATGAAGTAATTGCATCAGGAGGAACGGTGCGAATTGCTAACGGCTGTGTTATTCAGAATGGAGATTTAACAGAAATAGGGCTTTCAAAAAATCCGCTCGTTACAATGCAGGTTATTGAATATTTGAGGGCGTTTCTAACTGGCAGGGTTGGTTTAAGTAAAAATAATTTATTGTTAATCGTTTCCGGTGCATTCGGCGTCTTCTCTAAAAAATGGGTTGTTGATGCGGGAGGTTATGCACATACAGTCGGAGAAGATATGGAATTAGTCGTTAGACTTCATAGACTTATCAAAGAAAAGAAAGCAAATAAGAAAATTATTTACGTTCCAGATCCAGTATGCTGGACAGAAGCTCCAGAGTCGATGAAATATTTGAGACGTCAGAGAAAACGATGGCATAAAGGTTTATTTGACAGCTTATGGAGACATAGAAAATTAATGTTTAATCCAAAGTACGGAACAATTGGAATGGTTTCGATGCCATATTTCTTTTTCATTGAATTTTTAGGGCCGGTTATTGAAATGTTCGGTTATCTATTTTTTATCTTTTCTCTATTTACAGGCGGCATTTATTTTGAATATGCCATTTTATTCTTTTTAATATCTATGGTTTACGGATCTTTTTATTCAATGGCAGCTGTCTTATTAGAAGAATGGAGCATGGAAAGGTATACAAAGGTCAGTCACTTTGTAACTCTTTTTCTTGTCTCGTTAACGGAAACATTCTGGTACCGTCCTTTAACTGTTTTTTGGCGTATAGAAGGAATAGTGGAAATGATATTCAGGAAAAAAGGAGGATGGGGAGAAATGGTGAGAAAAGGTGTTTCAAATGAATAAAAAAACTGTATTAATAATTAGCTCTATTTTTTTCGTATTTATTCTTTTTTCATCTCCCTTTTGGTTATGGCAATTAAAATCTTCTAAAGAGATGAATGTTCTTATTGTTGATAAAACAGTTCCGGATGAATCTTACCGCGAACATAAAGGGATTGTATGGTTGTTAAATCATTTAAAATTAGTGAAAGAAAATAAAGAAATATATGACGAGAAAAAAGATTATGCGGGATTTATTCCTAATAAAGATAAAAAGCATTTTGATGTCAGAAGTCTTCCAAAAGATTTATCTCCTTATGACATGATCTTTATCGCAGATAGTTATGGCGTATATAAAGATGAATATAGCGGTACGAATAGTGATGGGAGTAAATCAGAATTATTATATGGCGGAATGACGAGTGAAGAAGTTGATACAATAAAGAGATCTCTATATGAAAATAAGCAGACACTAGTAGCAGAATTCAATACATTTGGTTCCCCTACTGAAGAAGGGGCGAGAGAAAAATTTTATGAATTATTAAATATTGAATGGACGGGATGGATCGGCAGATATTTTCAGGATTTAGCGACCGATGAAGTCCCAGTGTGGTTGAAAGGGAATTATGAAAAACAATATGGAAAGCAGTTTAATTTCAGCGGAACAGGGCTTATTTTCGTTGATGAAAGTGATCAAGTAATTGTATTAACAAAAGAAGATTTAAAAGATGAAAAAGTTGCATTTGAGATGACAGAATCGGGAGAAGATATTTTTGGCCTTGATCAGTCCTATCCATATAATTACTGGTTTGATGTTGTAAAAGCAGTTAATAAAGAAAATGTTCAAGCTGAATTCAGTGTTCAATTATCAAAATCAGGAAAAGAGAAGCTGACAGAGTATAACTTGCCAACTGATTTTCCAGCTGTTATTCATTACGAAAACAGTTCCTATGATAGCTATTATTTTGCTGGGGACTTTGTTGATCAGGAGAATGTACCGACTTTGTATAAAGCAAGCGGGCTTCCATTTGCTCAAAAATATTTATCATTTAATAAAAAAGGAAGAACAGATACATTTTTTTGGCAAGTATATGTTCCAATGATGACGAAAATTTTAGAGAATGACCGCAAGATAGAACAGAAAATTATTCAGGAAACAGCAACAGAAGGAAAAGTAAAGATGACCGGGAAATCAGGCGAGGATTATTTACAAGTGTACCGAAATGGAAAATGGGAGGATATTCTCGTTAAAGGTGTTAATATGGGAATCGCAAAACCAGGATCTTTCCCGGGAGAGACAGCGATTAAAAAAGAGGAATATGCACGCTGGTTTGATCAAATAAGTAAAATGAATGCCAATGCTTTAAGGGTATATACAATCCATCCTCCAGCTTTTTATGAAGCACTTTATGAACATAATTTGAATCGAAAAGACCCATTATATCTTTTCCATGGCGTTTGGGTAAATGAGGAAACTTTCGTTCGGGAGAAAAATGCTTTTTCTGAGCCGGTTACGAAAGATTTTAAAGAAGAAATAAAAAGAATTGTAGATATTATTCACGGTAAAGCGAGTATCCCTGAACGTCCAGGTCATGCCAGCGGTCAATATACACATGATATTTCTCCTTATTTATTAGGCTGGGTAATCGGTGTGGAATGGGATCCGGAAGCAGTTGCTGGTACGAATGAGAAAAATAAAAATAAGACAAGTTATGATGGGAAATTTATTAAAACAGAGAATGCTTCTCCTTTTGAAGCATGGTTAGCTGAAATGATGGATTATACAGCGACATATGAAGATGCGACATATAGCTGGCAGCATCCTTTAAGCTTTACGAACTGGGTAACGACAGATTTATTAGATCATCCTACAGAGCCGCTGCAAAAGGAAGATTTAGTATCTGTTAATCCGAATGTTATAAAAGCAAAAGATGGATTCTATCCAGGTCTTTTCGCCTCTTACCATATATATCCGTACTATCCGGATTTTCTAAATTTAGAGCCCAAATACGTGAATTATATTGATCATCGTGGTGAGAAAAATAACTATGCCGGTTATTTGAATGATATGAAAAAACATCATGAAATGCCTTTGCTGGTAGCTGAGTTTGGTATTCCAGGTTCAAGAGGATTAACACATAAAAATGTATATGGTCGCAATCAAGGTTTTCATTCCGAAACAGAGCAGGGAATATACGTGAAACAGCTGTTTGAAGATATTATTCAAGAGAAAATGGCAGGCGGACTAGTCTTTACATGGCAGGATGAATGGTTTAAGCGGACATGGAATACGATGGATTATGATAATCCTGATAGAAGACCTTTTTGGGATAATATGCAAACGAATGAACAGCATTTTGGGATGTTAAGTTTTGATCCTCAAACAGAAGAAACCCAGATTAAAATTGATGGAGAAACAGATGACTGGGAGAGAAGAAAGGAAAAACCTGCTTTTGAATCTTCGGAAGATATTATTAAAAAAGTGTATTTCTCAAGTGATGAAAGAGCGTTATATGTACGGGTTGATTTTGATCCCAATAAATGGAAGAAACAATCATTTAATACGAAAATTTTATTAGATACAATTTCAAAGCAAGGTCAGTCTACTGTGCCCGGAGTTAATCCGTTTCAAGCGGAAGGAACTGATTTTGTTGTTCAAATAAGTAATAAAGAGGAGGATTCAAGGGTACTTATTGATAGCTATTACGATACATTTGCTTATCATTATGGTGAAATGTTAAAAATGATTCCGGAATCTCCTTATGCGAGTACAAGAAATAATGGAGTATACCATCCTATTCGATTAACTTTGAATAAAGAATTGACGATAAAAAGGGAAGGAAAGGAGATTACAATTCCTTTCGAATCGTATGAAGCTGGGAAACTGAAGCTTGGTAATACTAACCCAAATTCAAAACAATTTGATTCACTCTCAGACTACTATATTAATAAGGAATCAGGTATCCTCGAATTGCGTTTGCCTTGGTTATTAATTAATTTTAAAGATCCTAGTCAAAAAGAGATTATGGGTGATATTCAGTCTGAAAAAGGAATTGCAAGCAGCCAAAAGATAAAAGGTATTTCTGCTGCTGTCATAGTGGCAAATGATAAAAATTCAGTAGAAGATAGTGCTCCAAAAGCACAGGACCAACGAATAAATAATTGGCTTCATTATTCTTGGGATAATTGGGATGAGCCTGAATACCATGAACGATTAAAAAAATCTTATGAAATTATGCAGCAGGCTTTTGCAAAACAATATTTAGAAAAATAATGAGGAGAAGAAAAATGACGAAAATTTTACTTGCCGAAGATGAGGAAGTATTGAGAATGTTAGTCGTTGATACGTTAGAAGATGAAGGTTATACGATTGATGAAGCTTCTGATGGGGAAGAGGCTTATGAGTTAATAAAAGAAAATGAATATGATCTTATTTTGCTGGACTATATGATGCCCGTTTACACGGGCCTTGAATTAATTGAGATGATCAGAAAGCTGCCGGAACATGAGGACACGAAAGTAATGATGCTGAGTGCTAAAAGCCAGGCTTCTGATCAAGAGAGAGTTTTGAGTGCAGGAGCTAATTATTTTATGTCAAAGCCATTCAGCCCCATGCAATTAATTGAAAGAATAGAGACTATCTTAAATGAAAATTAATAAGTATATGAAGGAAAGCTTTGCTAGACAATTTGGAATGATGACTGTTTTTATTATTATCTCTTTTTGTGTTTTAACAATTGGGATGATGATGTATCAAAACAAAGTTATCTCTACATTTGAGAAGCAAGGAAATATTTTGGAAAATAAAGAAAAGATGGCTTCTGATTTATATGATGGATTTAACAATGCATTTTCTGAAGCGAGAGCACATTTTGCATTTGGAAGCAGTAAAGATAAGACACATGTAAGAAATGCATTGAGTGAAAAAGGAGAAATCAAAAGGGGAATAACGAAGCTGAAAAAAGCGGCCGAAACAACGGATGATACTCTTTTTATAAATGAAGCAGAAGTATTTTACAGCTATTATTTTGATGAAAGGCTTCCAAAATCTCTTGAACTTTTCGATAAAGGGAATAAACAGGAAGTTATTAATATTTCTAATAACGGAGGTACAGCAAAAATTAATCAGTTCCAGTCTAGTCTAAAGCAATATAAAGAAGATCTGGAACAGAAGCTGGATGAAAACCATGAGCAATTTTCTAATAGATTATTCATAGGGCAGATTATCTTTCTCGGTATTTTCTTTCTGTTAATTGCTATTGTCTTTCTTTCTGTAAGAATGATGCTTAGAAAAATTGGAGGACCTTTAGCAAAATTAACACAGGCTGCAGGGCAAATTGCTGATGGGGAAAGTATCATTTTCATTGATGAAACAAACCGGGAAGATGAACTTGGGCTATTATCAACAGCTTTTGGAAAAATGAGCAAAAGTATACAAGAGAAAGAGCAGGATCTCAATGCGCAAAACGAGGAGTTAATTGCTCAGCAGGATGAACTGCAGGCACAGCAGATAGAACTGCAGGCGGCACTTAACATGATGAAAAGCCGTGAATTGGAGTTAGAACGCCGTAATGAACTAGTAAATGGAATTTCTAATTCCCTTGTGAAACAGGAAGTTTTATCAAGTATCGTCAAAACGATGTGCCGTTTAATTGAAGCTGATAAAGGATTGATTGTCAGTCTTGACCGTGATAAGGAATATGCGAGCATTGGTATTTCAAGAGCTGGTGTTAAGCAAATTATAGACCATCTGCATGACGGTGCTATTGAAAGGTTAATTGAAACGAAAGAATCGTATATTGTGAGAAGAGAGAGCACAGCTGTAGAAAAAGGCTATCATGATACAGTCTCATATACATTTGATTTATATATTCCAGTCATATCTTCGTCAAATAATGTAGAAGCAGTCATGATATTTACGAGATACGATAAAAACTTTAAAAATGAGGAAATAATGCAATTTGAAACATTGGCAAAGCAAGTTGCTATTTCTTTAGAAAAAATTAAGCTGTATGAATTGTCAGAAGAGGATCGAATTCTTACACAGGATATATTAAACACGATAAATGAAGGAATACAGCTTGTTGATGTAGACGGATCTATTTTACAGGTGAATAAAAAAATGTGTGATTTATTAGATGGGAAACATATGAATCTCACAAGCCAGCCATTTGATAAATGGATTGTTCATTTGGCTGATACTGTTGAAGACAAAAATCAGCTTATCCAATTTTTCAATAATGTTATTTTTGAAGGAAATGAAGAGGATATTGAGTATACGTATCATCAGACAGGAATTAATAAAAGGGTAATTAAAGTATATGTTAAGCCGCTTTACAGAGGTGATATTAAAACAGGAATTGTCATTGTCCATCGTGATATTACATGGGAATATGAAGTGGATAAAATGAAATCAGAGTTTGTGAGCACAGTCAGTCATGAACTTAGAACACCACTGGCAAGCGTGTTAGGGTTTACGGAATTAATGCTTAATAGGGAGCTGAAGCCTGAACGTCAAAAGAAATATTTAACGACAATTTATCAGGAGGCAAAGCGGTTAACTTCTCTTATTAACGACTTCCTTGATGTACAAAGGATGGAAGCGGAAAAACAGGCATACGATAAGAAATACGAAGACATTATCCCATTAATTCGAAATGTTATTGATATTCAGCAAGTTCAAACATCAAAACATCAAATTAATCTTATTTCAAATACAGAAAATACAATGATTCTTGGGGATAAACATAAAATTACTCAAGTTATTAATAATTTACTGAGCAATGCAATGAAATATTCACCAGATGGCGGGGATATTGGCATTACCGTTTATGAAGAAGGCCCTGTCTTAAAAGTGGATATAAGAGATGAAGGATTAGGTATTCCAGCTGATGCGATTGATAAATTATTTACGAAATTTTATCGTGTTGATAATTCTGATCGCAGACAAATTGGAGGTACTGGCCTAGGATTAGTCATTGTAAAAGAGATTATGCAGGCACATGACGGGGAAGTGACTTTAACTTCTGAACTTAAAAAAGGCAGCACGTTTACGATAAGTTTCCCGCTTGTCATCGGTTTAGCAGCAAAACAAAATGAGCGATTAATTAGTGAGAACAATGGCAAAGTGAATGTTATTATCGTTGAAGATGATATTAACTTAGCGAACTTGCTAACTACTGAACTCGAAGAAAGCAATTTTAATGTTCAAGTGTTCAGTAACGGCGAAACAGCACTAAATGCGATTAAAGAAGAGAAGCCGGATGCGATTGTGTTAGACATTATGCTCCAGGAAACAGGAGTTACCGGCTGGGATATTATTAAAGAATTAAAAGAAATAGAAAGTTTAAAATCGATTCCAATCTTTATTTCATCTGCTTTAGACGAGAAAGAAAAGGGACTCGCGCTTGGTGCAAATGATTATCTTGTTAAGCCATATCAGCCGAGTAAACTTTCTAAACTTATTTTACAAACTTTATTAAAAAAGGACTGGAACGGACAAATTATGGTTCCGGCTAAAGATGAGAATGGGGCTGACTAAAATGTCAGCCCTGTTTTATTTTTGTCCTTATTCTTATTTGAAATTGTAAGTATGGCATCATTCAGAAATGTTAATTGTATTAATTGTCAGAAGGGATTTCAGTTTTATCAAAACCTCTTGCTAATAGATGGAGACCAGGTGCTAAATCAGAGTTGGCGATTGGCAAACCGTGTCCACAAATTGCTACATTTGGTTTTAAAATAGCTAAAGTTTTTATCGAATTCCAAGCAGCATCCCAATCTGTTGTGAAATAAGCCGGAGGACCATGTAATTCCTGCTTTTGTGTAAGTACTTCATAAAGGGATTCCTGTTCCACATTTGTAAATGCATCACCTGCTATTAATACACGATCATTTTCCCTGAATAATGAAATATGTCCCGGCGTGTGTCCAGGTGTATGAATGTATTCCCAACCAGGTAATGATGGTAATTTCCCACTTGGAGGGAGAATATGCAAATTGGAACTGACATCAATACTGTGACGTGGGAATAAAGGTGACATTTTAGCAACAAGGCCTGGAATATCTTTATTAGGTGGAGGATAATTCTCTTTTCCAGTTAAATAAGGTTCCTCGAGAGAATGAGCATAAACTGGCACATTCCATTTCTCAAGAAGTTCTTGTAATGCTCCAACATGATCGAAATGTCCATGTGTAAGTATAATACTTATTAATTTGCAATCCTCACCAAAACGATTTTTTGCCTCTTCTATAATTAAGTCCGCTGAGTCTGGCATTCCTGCATCAACCAGTATAAATTCATTTGTTTGTCTTGGATCTCCAATAAAGCAAACATTTGCAATTTGAATAGATAAACAATACAAATCTGGTAATACTTCAATTCCTAACCCGCTTGTTACAGATGTTAATGGTATTTTTTTCACTATCAAGCACTCCTTTTTAAAGCCTATTTCTCACTGTTTACCCATTTAACTGTAAATAAAAATCTTGACTTTATATTTGCTGCTTTATATAGTTAAACATGTGAACAGTTAAAGTGTTTAACTATAAATCAGTTGTTATTGTTACTTGTAATCGAAAATGTAACGAAATTCTTGTGATTTATTAACATCAGCTTCGATTAAGTGACGTGAGCAAATAGGCCAAGAGTAAATGGCTCCCGTCCACTTTATTCTAAAGAAAAAGGATGAAGGAATATGGATGAAAAAAAGGTAAAAAACTTAATTGACCGTTATCTCGATCTCTCGATGTCAGTACAAAGAAGGGGGGAGACCATAATTAAATGCCGGCTTGGTGATGAGTTAACGAATGACCAGCATTTTATTTTACGGCATATTCGCAAGACGAATCTGTGTACATCGACAGAGCTTGCAGAAGTGTTCGAAGTGAATAAAAGTGCGATAACAGCGATTATTAACCGGCTGATGGAAAAAGGACTGATTAACCGTAAAAGGGATGAAAATGACCGGCGTATCGTCTATTTAACTTTATCCGAGCTTGGAAATGAACTGTTTTTAGAGTCGGAAGAGAAAATCGGACGTTTCGTTGCGGAGATTATGGTTCAATTTGAGCATGAAGAGATTGAAGCATTTTTGAATACATATGAGAAATTAAACAATGCTTTATTAAACTATAAAACGGGGGACTAATAGTGTATACAATTGTAAAAGGAAAATGGCTAGTACTTATAGCATGGATTTTAGTCGTTGTCGGACTTATTTTTGCTGCTCCAAATATTGCAGAGCTTGTCCGTGAAAAAGGGCAAAATGAAGTACCGGCAGGCTACTCATCAACAATTGCTGAGAAAATTCTTGATGATGTAAGAAAAGATGAAGGCAAGGGGGAAGATTCACAAGTTGCCCTTGTGTTCCATAATGAGAAAAAACTAACATCAGAGCAGATAAAAGAAGCAGAACAAGCAATAAATGTACTTGAAAAGAAGAAAGATAAGCTTGGTATTACAGATATTTTAACTCATTTTAAGGATAAGGAACTAAAAAATCAGCTCGTTTCAAAAGATGGAAAAACAATACTTACTTCGCTTACTGTGGAATTTAAAGGAAGAGAAGCATCAGAAGTATCAAGCTCTCTTTATGAAGTAATTAAAGATACGAAACTAGATTACTATTATACGAGTGGATGGATGATTGATGAAGATATCACTAAAAATTCAGAAGAAGGGTTAAAGAAAACAGAAGGAATTACACTTGTTTTCATTCTAGCAGTATTATTTTTAGTATTTAGATCAGCAGTTGCACCAGTTATTCCATTAGTCACAGTTGGGATTACATATATCACTTCTCAATCTATCGTGTCTATTTTAGTTGATAAACTGGATTTTCCTTTATCGAATTTCACTCAAATTTTCTTAGTTGCAATATTATTTGGTATTGGAACAGACTATTGTATTTTACTATTAAGCCGTTTTAAAGAGGAAATAGGACAGAAAGAAAGCGTAACAGAGGCAATAGTGGAGACGTATCGAACTGCAGGGAGAACAGTATTTTTCAGCGGACTTGCTGTAATGATCGGTTTTGCTGCAATCGGCTTTTCCACATTTAAACTTTATAAATCGGCTTCTGCTGTTGCAGTCGGTGTTGCAATCTTACTTATTGCTTTATTTACAATTGTTCCATTCTTCATGTCGATACTTGGACCAAAGATCTTTTGGCCGTCAAAAGGAACACTTGAACATAAAGACAGTAAATTCTGGGGAGTTCTCGGTCAATTTTCTTTAAAAAGACCGTTTATTGCAATTTTAGTTGTTGCAGCTGTTTCCATACCATTTCTCATTAATTATGATGGGAAGCTGTCATTTAATGCACTGGAAGAAGTGAGTGGTGATGTTGCTTCGATCAAAGCTTTTAATATTATTTCTGATAGCTTTGGTGCTGGTGATTCAATGCCGACCCAAATCGTTATTAAAAACGATGATGCGATGAATAATGCTGAATATGTTGCATTAGCGGAGAAAATCAGTCAGGAACTAATAGCAATTAATCATGTTGATACAGTTCGTTCTGTCACACGTCCAACCGGAGAAAAAATTGAAGATTTATTCGTTGCAAAGCAAGCTGAAACATTAGGGGAGGGCTTAGGCGAAGGAAAAGATGGAATAAAGCAAATAAGCGAGGGGCTGCAAGAAGCGGGAACAGAGCTTAAAAAGTCTGAGCCCCAGTTAAAAGAGGCAACGAAGGGCATTAATGATTTAATTACGGGAACAAATGAAATTAAATCGGGAATGTCAGCAGTTCAAACAAATCTTAGTAAAATTGAAGACGGAATTCGCCAAGGATCAGCTGGCTCTGCTGAAATCAAAAAGCACTTGGGAGAAGTGGATAAAGGGATAAAAGAGCTTTCTACAGGCAGTAAACAATTATTAGCCGGTTATAAAGATGTAAGTAAAAACCTGTCTGCATTACAAAAGGGTTATAGTGATGTAGGAACTGGCTTAAATAAGTTATCAGAAGCAGCTGCATCTATAACAGAGGAAGATTATACAGCTATTGAAAGCCATGAAGGTGTCAGCCAGGAGCCAAGCTATGTAAAAGTAAAAACAATTGTAGAGCAATTAAAAGCAGGACTTCCTGAAGCGTCGAAGGGTTTAGCACAATTAAACGGCGGAATGACTGCACTTAATGCCGGTATGAATTCAGCTAATCAGGGACTTGAGAAAAGTATTGTAGGACAAGAACAATTAGTAAAAGGTTTACCGGAATTAATAAAAGGCTTAGAAGAGCAGAAAAAAGGATTGGAGCAACTAGCAAACGGTCAAGGACAAATTGTTGATAACTTACCAAAATTAACTGGCGGATTATCAAAACTTGGTAACGGACAAAAACAGCTTCTTGATGGTTTTTCAAATTTAGATGGTCAGATGGGACAATTAACAGATGGATTAACCCAAAGTGCCGACGGTTTAAATGAAGTTTCTGAAGGATTAACTAGTGCACAGGATTACTTATCAGGACTGGCTTCCACATCTGAACTATCTGGTTTTTATATTCCTGATGAAGTGCTTGAAAGTGAAGAATTCGGTGAAGCACTTAATGCTTATATGTCCAAAGATGGAAAAATAATGACGATGGATGTTATTTTTGAACAAAATCCATATTCAAATGAAGCGATGGCTAATATTCCAGAAATTAAAGAAGCAGTTAAAAGGGCAACAAAAGATACGAAATTAGAAAATGCAACAGTTGCTATCGGTGGTGTAACGAGCACATATGCTGATTTAGATTCTATTTCTCAGGCAGATTATACTCGTACTGTCGTATTAATGCTAGTAGGAATCTCTATTATTCTCGTATTCTTATTCCGCTCACTTATTATGCCAATCTATTTAATAGGATCACTTATATTAACGTATTATACAGCGATGGCAATTTCAGAAGTTATTTTTGTTAATATTTTAGGTTATTCTGGTATAAGCTGGGCAGTGCCTTTCTTCTCATTCGTAATTTTAGTCGCTTTAGGAATTGATTACAGCATTTTCTTAATGGATCGTTTCAGTGAATATAAAGATTTATCCGTTAATGAAGCAATGCTCCTATCAATGAAAAAAATGGGAACAGTCATTATTTCAGCAGCAATCATTTTAGGTGGTACATTTGCAGCAATGATGCCATCAGGCGTTTTATCACTTCTGCAAATTGCTACAATTATATTAACAGGCTTATTTCTCTATGCATTAGTCATTCTCCCATTGTTCGTTCCGGTAATGGTAAGAACATTTGGAGAAGCAAATTGGTGGCCTTTTAAAAGATAGATAGATCTTCAGTCTAAGAGATTGGCTTTAGCCAATCTCTTATTTTTATAAGGAAAGAGGGGGGGGAGTTCACCGATATAATGAGGAATTTGCTGATATATGATTTTGAAGCTTAGGATCAGGATTGTTATCTTCATAAAAACTTAATTTTTTAATAGAAATAAACCGAGTATAATAGAGATGGTTTTAATATAGTTAAGAAGGTGAAAAAGTGAATTTATGGGAATTGTTTGTTGCGGTTGTTTTAGGGTTCGTAGAGGGATTAACTGAGTTTGCCCCAGTATCATCGACAGGTCATATGATTATTGTTGATGATTTTATATTTAAATCAAAGGAATTATTTTCTCAAGAAGTGGCGAATACATTTAAAGTCGTCATCCAGCTTGGTTCTGTATTAGCAGCTGTTTTTGTTTTTAAAGACCGTTTTCTGAATTTACTTGGTCTCAAGAAAAATATTGATGGACAAACTGAGGATGGAAGCCGGTTTAAAATTACACAATTAATCGTTGGTTTACTTCCAGCAGCTGTTTTAGGTCTCTTATTTGAAGATTATATCGATGAATATTTATTTTCAACGAAGACTGTTATTATCGGTCTAGTACTTGGTGCGTTTTTAATGATCGCAGCTGATTATTTAGGACCAAGAAAACCAAAAATAGATACTCTTGATAAAATTACGTATAAGCATGCGCTCATTGTCGGACTTATTCAATGTATTTCACTCTGGCCAGGTTTTTCAAGATCGGGTTCCACAATTTCAGGCGGTGTCCTTGTCGGAATGAACCACCGTACGGCATCAGATTTCACATTTATAATGGCTGTTCCAATTATGTTCGGTGCGAGCGGTATATCATTGCTTAAAAATTGGGAGTATATTACGGTTGATACGATTCCATTTTTTATTGTAGGCTTCATTAGCGCATTTATATTTGCTCTAATCGCGATTCGTTTCTTCTTAAAATTAATTGATAAAATCCGTTTAACACCATTTGCGATTTACCGAATTGTTATTGCGGGAATTATTTACTTTGTATTTTTACAATAAAGTGAAACTTCCATCAGTGGGTTTTTTTCTCATCCCCCATTGATGG
>NZ_BCVG01000044.1 GCF_001591625.1 Metabacillus fastidiosus NBRC 101226 | reverse complement strand
ACAAGGAGGCTTTCAAGCACCACAGCAGCCATTTGGATTTGGCTATCCAGGTATGGATGATGATGACGATATGGACGATTGAAAAAGAAAAAAGAGGAGAGTGTGCTCTCTTCTTTTTTCTTTTTTTAACTAAAATTCCTAATATTAATATGGCTTCCGTTAAGTAACAGATTGGATTAGCCCTTTAAAGGTTATCATATGTAGTGAGCAATTAATGAGCTCAGAAGTACCTTCAAAGGGGGTTTTTGCATTGAGAAAAACGGCTTCTGCTTTAGCGGTGATCGCAGTTATGACAACAGGTTTAGTGGCTTGTAACAATGCAGATAATAATGAGGGTGCAATGGACACTCGTAATAACAATGCAACAAGACAAGTCGGTTATTACACAAATGACAATAATGATGTAACAAGAGGGTATGATCGAGATGGTAATGAGGGACCTGTTACAGATATGTTTGATGGAGATAGAGATACTAATTATCGGAGAGTAAATAATGATCGCAATGCAAGAATGGACAATCCGATGGTACCGCTTGGTTCACGTGACAATAACATAGCTCGTGATGTGAATTACAGCCGAAATGATGTGAACTATCATGGACATTTAAATAATAGAGCTAATAATGTGAACAACGGCAGAAATGATGTTGGTACTATGTATGGTAATACTGGTACGAATGGTACTGGCAATAATAATATGAACACTGCTGCTAATAACACGGGATATTATAATCGTGCTGATCAGGATTTAGCCGATAAAGTCGTAAATCGTGTGGAGAAGATGGCAAATGTTGACGATGCCCGAGTATTAGTAACAGATGATAATATTGTTGTTGCTGTTGATACAAATGATAGAAATAATAAAAATGTTGAAAAACAGGTTGCAAAATCTGTTGATAAGATGGCAAACGGTCGGAATGTACGTGTCGTTACCGACGAAGCAATGTATACAAGAATTCGAAATGTCGATAATGATATTCGAAATAATGTGAACCGAACAGATATTGGTGATACAATCGGTGATATTATGAGAGATCTCGGTAATGCTATTCAGCGTCCATTCCAAAATAACCGTTAATAAAAAGTAAGGGAGAGATCCCTTGCTTTTTATTTTGTAAAAAAATTTCATAAAAATTCTATTTTTGGTCAAAAATAAAATTGTGACTAATTGATATAATTTAATTTTTTATATAGAGGTGAGAAGGATGAAGCTTTTTCAGCGGAATCAGTCCCTTTTTAAATATTGTTTATATGTACTTATAGTTAGCCTTTTTATAATAAACGACGCAGCGGCAGAAGAAAAAGAGCTTCTTACAATGAATGTTATATTAGAAAGAGTTTATTTAGATGGGGAAGTAAGCCAGGAGATAAGACAGGAAACAGTGCGTTCAGTGGAAAGCCTTTTAAATATGTATAAACAATGGAAAATTATTGATCAAGATGAAGAACAAATCGTATTTCAGAAACAGGTAGATGATATTTCCCCATTGTTAAAAGCAAATGGCTACTTTGGAATAGCTAATGATGGGACCCTTACTATCTTTAACGGCAATCCGAACGAAACGGATGAAATTATTCAGTCTTTTTTCCAGCTTGATGTGAAAAAGCTGGAAACCCATAAACGTCAGGAATTAAAAAATGGGATTCGAATTGAATCGAAAGACCAATATTTTAATGTAATTGAAACGTTTAAATCTTATACTCAAATTAAAGAAGAAAGTTAGTGCTTTTGCGCTGGCTTTTTTTGTGTGATAAAAGCAGTTGATGATGCACTGAGAAAAATGCTGCGGCTTTCAAAGCTCTGCTCTTTCTAAGTTTTAAAAAGCGATATTTCTTCTGCTTCACCTCATTTTTTGATACAATGAGGTACAGTATAAAGAGGTGAATTTAGTGATTGAGTTTATTAAAGGCTATGTTGATTATGTTACACCGGAGTACGTCGTAATTGATCATCAAGGGATCGGGTATCAAATTTACACACCGAATCCTTTTATTTTTCAAAAAAGTAATGAAGAGAAAACAGTATATACATATCAGCATGTGAGAGAAGATTTAATTGCCCTTTTCGGTTTTCAGACGAGGGAAGAAAAGGCCTTATTTTTAAAGTTAATTAATGTAACCGGAATCGGTCCTAAAGGAGCTTTAGCGATTTTAGCTGCTGGCAATCCTCCGCAAGTAATTGAGGCCATTGAAAATGAGAATGAAACATTTCTTGTAAAGTTTCCCGGTGTAGGGAAAAAAACCGCCCGGCAAATTATTTTAGATTTAAAAGGTAAATTAGGTGATGTAGCAGCGTATTATGCACCGGACTTATTCACAAGTGAGCAATTTGAACAAAAGGAAACAGCGAACCATGCGTTGAATGAGGCTGTTGAAGCATTGAAAGTGCTAGGGTATGCAGAACGTGAAATTAAAAAAATTATACCTTCCTTAATGGAAGAAAGTTTAACGACAGATCAGTACGTAAAAAAAGCTTTACAAAAGCTATTAAAGTAAGGTGATAATAGATGGATGAACGTCTCGTATCCAGTGAAGCCGAATCAGAAGAATCCTATTTAGAGCAAAGTTTAAGGCCGCAAACATTAAAGCAGTATATCGGCCAGGATAAAGTAAAAGAAAATTTAGAAGTGTTTATTGAAGCCGCGAAAATGCGTAGTGAGACCCTTGATCATGTTCTTTTATATGGACCACCAGGTCTTGGAAAAACAACATTGGCGACAATTATTGCAAACGAGATGGGTGTTAATATAAGAACGACAGCAGGTCCTGCTATTGAAAGGCCAGGTGATTTGGCTGCCATTCTAACAGCTTTAGAACCGGGAGATGTGCTGTTTATTGATGAAATTCATCGCCTGCACCGGTCAATTGAAGAAGTACTATATCCAGCAATGGAAGATTTCTGCCTTGATATCGTTATTGGTAAAGGATCAACAGCAAGATCTGTGCGTCTTGATCTGCCGCCGTTTACTCTTGTCGGAGCCACGACCAGAGTTGGTCTATTAACAGCGCCTTTGCGTGATCGCTTCGGTGTTTTAAGCCGTCTTGAATATTATACAGAAATTCAGCTGGCCGATATTGTGGAACGAACAGCAGAAATTTTAGAGATTGGAATTGATCCTGAAGGTGCGCTTGAAATAGCGAGAAGGTCGAGAGGAACACCACGTATTGCAAACAGGTTATTACGAAGAGTGAGAGACTTTGCCCAAGTTCAAGGTCGTCAGGCAATTACGAATGAACTTGCCGTTGAAGCACTTGAAAGGCTTCAAGTCGATCGTTTAGGATTAGATCATATCGATCATAAATTACTTTTAGGCATTATCGAAAAATTTCGCGGCGGACCTGTTGGAGTCGACACAATTTCGGCTACAATAGGAGAAGAGTCACATACTATTGAAGATGTATATGAGCCGTACTTATTACAAATTGGTTTCTTACAAAGAACGCCGAGAGGAAGAATTGTGACTGATTTAGTATACAAACATTTTCAAATGGAGATTCCGCATGATGACTGATTTTCCGAAAATCCTCATGGTTATCGGCGGTCTGTTGCTTATCATTGGTTTTTTCATGCAGTTTATCGGAAAACTTCCAGGTGATATTATTTTTAAAAAAGGGGATACGACTGTATTTTTCCCGATTGTTACGTGTATAGTGATTAGTATTGTCCTCTCATTAGTATTCTCTATATTTGGAGGACGTTTCAAATAGAAATTAGGTGGAATTTAAGTTGAAAGTAGAATTATTTGATTTTTATTTACCAGAGGAATTAATTGCCCAAGTGCCGCTTAAGGAAAGAGATGCTTCTCGCCTAATGGTATTAGATAAAGAAACAGGCGAGATAGAACATGAGTCTTTTAAATCGATTACTCATTATATAAATAAAGGAGATTGTCTCGTTTTAAATGATACGAGAGTATTGCCTGCAAGGCTTTTCGGAGTAAAAGAAGACACAGGTGCAGGTATCGAAGTCCTGCTTTTAAAACAGCAGGAAAATGAAGTGTGGGAAACTCTCATTAAGCCTGCAAAAAGAGTGAAGGAAGGAACTGTTATAACATTCGGTAACGGTGCTTTAAAGGCGACATGTGTTGGAACTGCTGACCATGGCGGCAGACAGTTGAAGTTTGATTATGAAGGTATATTTTATGAGGTGTTAGAGTCTTTAGGAGAAATGCCGCTTCCGCCTTATATAAAAGAGCAATTAGATGACAGGGAAAGATATCAAACTGTCTTTTCCAGGGAGATAGGCTCTGCGGCAGCGCCAACTGCTGGTTTGCATTTTACCGAAGAAATTTTAGAAGCGCTGAGAGAAAAAGGTGTTCATATTGCTTTTATTACATTACATGTCGGTTTAGGAACATTCCGTCCTGTTAATGCTGAAAATGTGGAAGAACATGAAATGCATTCTGAATTTTATGATGTATCAGAAGAAACAGCAGAGCTTTTAAATAAAGTCCGTGAGCAAGGCGGAAAAATTATTACTGTTGGTACGACTTCAACGAGGACACTCGAAACTGTTGGATCAAAAAATGATGGCAGGTTTGTAAAAGAAAACGGCTGGACAAATATATTTATTTATCCCGGCTATCAGTTTAAAGCAGTTGATGGCATGATTACGAATTTTCATTTGCCGAAGTCATCTTTAATTATGCTTGTCAGTGCACTTTCTAACCGTGATATTATTATGAATGCATATGAAACAGCTGTAAAAGAAAAATATCGCTTCTTTAGTTTTGGAGATGCAATGTTTATTAGGTAATTTTGTTAGGAGGAAGCTTAGGTGTCAGATTTGCCAATTCGTTATGAATTAATTAAAACATGTAAACAAACAGGTGCAAGATTAGGAAAAGTTCATACACCGCATGGAACATTTGAAACACCGGTTTTTATGCCGGTTGGAACACTTGCTACAGTTAAAACGATGTCACCGGAAGAGTTAAAGGAGATGGGTGCAGGAATTATTTTAAGTAATACATACCATCTCTGGCTAAGACCCGGTCATGAAATTATAAAAGAAGCAGGCGGCTTACATAAATTCATGAACTGGGATCGGGCTATTTTAACTGATTCTGGCGGCTTCCAAGTATTCAGCTTAAGTGATTTACGGAAAATTGAAGAGGAAGGTGTTCATTTCCGTAACCATTTAAATGGAGACAAGCTGTTCTTATCACCGGAAAAAGCGATGGAAATTCAAAATGCTCTCGGTTCAGATATTATGATGGCATTTGATGAATGTCCGCCATACCCTGCTGAATATGATTATATGAAGAGATCTGTTGAAAGAACGAGCCGCTGGGCTGAACGCTGCTTAAAGGCACATAGCCGTCCGGATGTACAGGGCCTCTTTGGAATTGTTCAAGGTGGAGAATATGAAGATTTAAGAAAACAAAGTGCTCAAGATTTAGTTTCACTTGATTTTCCAGGTTATTCTATCGGAGGATTATCAGTCGGGGAGCCAAAAGATGTGATGAATCGTGTATTAGAGTTTACAGTGCCGCATCTTCCTTCTCATAAACCTCGTTACTTGATGGGAGTAGGATCTCCTGATTCATTAATTGACGGAGCAGTCCGCGGAATTGATATGTTTGATTGTGTTCTTCCTACACGAGTTGCGAGAAATGGAACATTAATGACAAGCGAAGGGCGTCTTGTTGTAAAAAATGCGAAATACGCACGTGATTTTGATCCAATTGATAAAAATTGTGATTGCTACACATGCAGAAATTATTCAAGAGCATATATTCGTCATCTTATTAAATGTGACGAAACGTTCGGAATTCGTTTAACATCTTACCATAACCTTTATTTTCTGGTAAAATTAATGGAGCAGGTAAGAGAAGCGATTCGTGAAGACCGCCTTGGCGATTTCCGTGATGAGTTTTTTGAGAAATACGGCTTTAATAAGCCAAATGCAAGAAACTTTTAATTAAATAGAAGAGGTGAAGTAATATGAACTATACTACGATACTTTCGTTAGTACTAATGTTTGCGGTTTTTTACTTTTTATTAATCCGTCCGCAGCAAAAACAGCAAAAAGCTGTTCGTCAAATGCAAAGCAGCCTTCAAAAAGGTGATAAAATTGTAACAATTGGCGGTTTGCATGGGATTTTAGAGTCGATTGATGAAGATAAAATCGTTATAAAAGCTGACGGTTCACGTTTAACATTTGACCGCCGTGCTATTCGCGAGGTTGTTGAAAAAGCTTAAATAAGTACATAGCAGAAGGTGCGCAGTGATTGCGCACCTTTTTTTAATTCCTTGCAGAAGCCAAGTTTACTCCAAACACTCCACCAAGCATAGCAACTGCCAGAAATCCTCCATGATACATCGTTTGTGTCATCGTAAATGTTCTCCCGTATCCGAGAAACTGAAGAAGCAATATAATGATTGTAAATAGAAGCGCTGTTGCTCCGCCAATTAACCAGCCTTTTTCTTTTCCATTCCGTCCAGAGATAAAGCCTCCGATAAACAAAGCGAAAAATGAGATAGTAATAAGTATCCAGCCTATGGAAGATTCCTCAATCTCTGTAAATTTTAATAATGAAGAAAGAATGGCGCTCGTTATAAGAGCGATAATGAAAATTGTCATGAGACCGCTTAAAATTGCTTTTCCCCAAGTTTTTGTACTCAAGATCCTCTCTCCTTTACGAAAGTATATTGCAGCTCGTCTTGATAAAGAATATTCATTATAAGAAAAAAATAGAACATGGATACTCTGTTACTACATACATAACTGGATAAGAAAGGTCCAAACTAAGAGAGATAATGGGAATAAAGGGGGGCATTTTATGGAACTGTATTTTTCCATTATAATGAGGACAATTTTTCTATATTTAATCGTTGTGTTTATTTTTAGAGTAATGGGAAAAAGAGAAATTGGCGAATTAAGCATTCTTGACTTAATTGTTTTCTTCATGATTGCTGAAATGGCTGTTGTTGCGATTGAAGATCATAATGATCCGCTCATACATAGTGTCATTCCAATGATATTGTTAAGTATCATTCAAATTATATTGTCATTTATATCATTGAAAAGCAGGAAATTCCGCCAGTTTATAGATGGAAGAGCAACAATTATTATTAATCGGGGGAAAATTGATGAACATGCGATGAGAAAAGAACGTTATAATTTTGACGATCTTATTACACAATTACGTGATAAAAATATTAATAACATTCATGACGTAGAGTTTGCAATTTTAGAAGCATCAGGGAGGCTGTCAGTGATTGAAAAAGAAAAAAACAAAGAAAATCAGCCAGGACTCCAGTTCCCGTTAATTATTGACGGAGAAGTACAGACGGAAAATTTACAAAAGATCGAAAAGACAGGTGAATGGCTCAGAAAGGAATTAAAAAATCACGGGATAAACGATATTACATCTATTTCACTATGTACTTTTGGAAAAGATGAATTTTTTATTGATAAGAAAGATGAAGATTAAATTAGGAATCTTGGAAATTTCACGAAATTCCACAAGATTCCCTCTATTTACTATTAGAAATAACCTCCAATAATAGGAATGCGTTGTAATTCTTCCTTTTTGATTAATTTAAATAAAAGCAGCAAAGAACAATAGATAATGGTTGTTACTATAACACCTAATATTAATTTCACGGATAGTGAAATATTTGTAAAAATATATTCAAAACATAAATAGCCGCCTATTCCTGATAAAACAATTGTAATTGCGCTTTTTACATAATCGCGAACATAGATCGTAAAAGGAATGACTTTTAATACTGTGGCAAAATGTAATAAAGTAACGAGCATTATTCCGATAACGATTGCAAGACCTGCACCTGTAATTCCTAATGAAGGTCTCGTTGCAAGAGCAAAAATGAGCACTGTTTTAACACCTGAACCGATCAAGCTGTTTATCATAGCTGCTTTCGCTAGGTTAAGCGCTTGTAAAACAGCTTGAAGTGGTCCCTGAAAATAATGAAAAATAAAAAAAGGTGCCATTATTTTCACGAAAATAGCGGCATTGCTAGTTCCATACATCACCTGCATAAGAGGTTCTGCGAAAACGTATAAAATAACGACAGCAAGACCGCCGCTTACGATTGAGAGTCTTAGCGCCTGCTGAAGGCGATGTTCCACTAATGCTAATTTATTTTGTGCCATTGCTTCACTTATTGCGGGTACTAATGATGTCGATAAGGAAAGGGTAATAAACGACGGCAGCATCAAAAGAGGCAAAGCATAACCTGCAAGCTCCCCGTATTGCTTCGTTGCCATCGCAGTTGCAACTCCCGCAATCGCAAGGCTTTGAGCAACGACAATTGGCTCAAAAAACCATGCAATATTACCTATTATCCTGCTCCCGGTTGTTGGTAACGCAATAGCCATTAATGAATAAAATGTATCTTTTCCACTTTTAATTGATTTGAAAAAATTTCTCCGCACTCTCATTTTTTTCTTTATTTTAAACATTGTAAGAAGATAAACAAGAGATACTAATTCCCCGATAACAGCAGAAATCATTGCTCCGGCAGCAGCAAATTCAATTCCATAAGGCAGAAACATCGTTGTTAATAAGGCGATTAAAGAGATTCTCACAATTTGTTCTAATACTTGGGAAATCGCAGCAGGACGCATATTTTGCTTTCCTTGGAAATATCCCCTAATAACAGATGAAATTGCAATAATCGGCACGACCGGTGCAATAGCTAATAAAGGATAGTATGTTCTGCTATCTGTAAAAAGAGTATCGGAAAGCAGTGGAGCAAGTAAAATTAACGCAGGTGTAAATAAAATACTAAGTGCAGCTGTTATACTTAAAGAGACGACTAAAATTTTCTTAATCCGCTTATTATCACCTTGTGCCTCCGCTTCGGCAACGAGTTTTGAAATAGCGATTGGTAAGCCGAGCTGGGTCATTGTAATAACTAATACGAGTGACGGCATAGCCATCATATATAAGCCGACACCTTCTTCACCGACAAACCGGGCAAGAACAATTCGATTAATAAAACCTAATATTCGTGTGAAAAATCCGGCTATAATTAAAATAAGAGTTCCTTTTAGAAATGTTTGTTTTGACATCTCCCACCCTGCCTTCTCAAAATCCATGTTTTCATTTACAATTACTATATGCAGAAGAGTTGGCCAAGCATGACAAAATAAATGGACGAGGGTAAGAATATTCGTTTAAAATAGAAATAGATTTATGTCGATATAAGGAAGTGAATAAAAGATGGACAGGCAGCCGATTGAAAAATTTAAACATGCCGCAAAACCAGCAATTACGAGCAAGCTTGAGGAATTTCGTATATTAGGGTATGAAGACATGACAGAAGAAAAGCTATGGGATTTTTTAAAAAATAAGAAATGGAAGAAGTTAGATGGTATACTAATCCATGAAGTTGTCAGTGATATATTATCAGTTAAAATAAGCGATTTTATGAACTATACTACGATAGAATCGTATAAAGATACAAACTGGTTTGAAAGTGCGGAAGGGGAAGACATTTTGAAAAATTTATTATAAAGTAGTAAAATAATTGCATGCCAATTTATAGAAACTGATACATATTAAGAGATCGAACAGATTTGAGGAGGATACAACAATGGCCAAGCGTGGACGCCTGATTGGTTTTTTCCTAATTGTTTTACTAATAGGAAGCTTAATTGGGCTTAATACGAATAAAGCAACGAGTAATATATTACTAGGACTTGATTTACAAGGCGGTTTTGAAGTACTTTACGAAGTAAAACCAGCAAATAAGGGAGATAAAATAGATAAAACAGCCTTGCTCAGCACAGTGCAGGCATTAAATGAACGTGCTAATGTTTTGGGAGTAAGTGAACCGAATATTCAAATTGAAGGAAATGATCGAATTCGTGTTCAGTTAGCGGGTGTTAAAGATCAGAATGAAGCGCGTAAAATTTTATCAACGCAGGCAGAACTTACATTCCGAGACTATCAAGATAAAGAAATGCTAAATGGTTCCGATTTGAAACAAGGAGCAGCCAAGCTGTCTTTTGATGAAAACGGAAATCCGAGTGTTGGAGTTACTTTAAAAGATGCATCAAAATTTAAGAAAGTAACAGAAGAAATTTTAGCGAATGCTCCTAATAATCAGCTCGTAATCTGGCTTGATTATCAAGAAGGAGATTCGTTCCAAAAAGAGATTGCAAAACCAAATCCAAAATTTATTTCTGCACCAAATGTTGGTCAAGTTTTTAATCAGACAGATGTGTCAATTACTGGTCAATTTACAGTGAAAGAGGCAAATGATCTTGCAAATTTATTAAACGCAGGCGCCCTTCCAGTTAAATTGGATGAGCTTTTCTCAACTTCTGTCGGTGCACAATTCGGTGAACAAGCGCTGAATTCAACTGTTTTAGCAGGTATTATCGGGATCGCACTTATTTTCCTGTTCATGCTAGTTTTTTACCGAGTACCAGGGATTATTGCAGTTATTACTTTATCAGCATACCTCTATCTTATTTTACAAGTATTCGATTGGATGAATGGTGTCCTTACTTTACCGGGAATTGCAGCAATTATACTTGGGGTAGGTATGGCTGTTGACGCGAATATCCTTACGTATGAAAGAATTAAAGAAGAGCTTAAGCTCGGAAGAACAGTCCGCTCTGCTTTCCGTGCCGGAAACAGACGTGCTTTTACAACAATTTTTGATGCGAATATTACAACGATCTTAGCTGCGGGAGTATTATTCTTCTTCGGGACAAGCTCTGTTAAAGGTTTTGCAACGATGCTTATTTTAAGTATTATCGCGAGCTTTTTCACAGCAGTATTTTTATCAAGAATTTTATTAGGCCTGCTCGTTGAGAGCCGTTTATTAGATAAGAAATATGGCTATTTCGGTGTAAAGAAGAAAGAGATTTTAGATATAGCGGATACTACTGATGATACGGTTGCTCCAACTAGATTTGATAAAGTTGACTTCTTAAAGCATCGTAAAAAATTCTTTGCTTTGTCGGGAATTATTATGATAGCTGGTATCGCGTCATTATTAATTTTTAAACTTAATTTAGGAATTGATTTTTCAAGCGGAACGAGAATAGATATTATGTCTAACACAACTTTAACAACTGAACAAGTGAAAGCAGATTTTAAAAAATTAAATATAAAAGACACTAATGTTGTTTTATCAGGTGATAAAACAGATGCTGCTGTCCGTATGGTTGGTGTGATGAAACAAGATGAAATTGCTCAATTGAAGAGCTATTTCAAAGAAAAATACGGTTCTGAACCGAATGTCAGCACTGTTTCATCAACCGTTGGAAAAGAGCTTGCAAGAAATGCATTAATCGGTGTTCTTATCGCATCGGTAGGTATGATCATTTATGTGTCGATACGATTCGAATTTTACATGGCACTTGCGGCAATTGCCGCATTACTGCATGCAGCCTTTATCATTATCGCCTTCTTCAGCTTTACGAGATTAGAAGTTGAGGTGACATTTATTGCTGCTGTATTAACCGTTATCGGTTATGCAATTAATGATACGATCGTTACGTTTGATCGAATTCGTGAATTAATGAGTAAAAGACGCGTTAGAACAGTGGCTGACTTAGAGGCAGTCGTTAATCGAAGCCTGCAGCAAACATTTACACGTTCTGTTAACACGGTGTTAACTGTTGTATTTGCTGTTATTGCGATTCTTATTTTTGGAAGTGAGTCGATTCAAAACTTCTCAATCGCTCTATTAGTCGGTTTAATAGCTGGGGTATACTCTTCTATATTCATCGCTGCACAGCTTTGGTTAATTTGGAAAGGTAAACAGCTTGAAAAGAAACAAGATGTGAAAGTGGAAACAAAAGAAGAACCACAAATATAATAATGATGCCATGGGACTTAGCTCCCATGGTTTTTATTTTGCTTTTACAAAGAGGAACATTCATTGTAAGCTGTTTAGCACTTTTGTATAATAGGATGATTGAGGGGTGAAACTATGCTAAAACCAAAAACAAGATGGCGTATAGAAAAACCAGATGAACAATTAGTACAGGCTCTCGCAGATCAATTATCGATTACACCTTTAGTCGCTTCATTGCTCGTAAAACGCGGGTTATGCTCCGCAGATGAGGCGAGAGAGTTTTTATATATAGAGAAACAGGCATTTCACGATCCATATTTACTGAAGGATATGGATATTGCGGTGGAAAGAATACAGGAAGCAATACAGAAAAATGAAAAAATCTTAGTATACGGTGACTATGATGCGGACGGTGTCAGCAGTACAACCGTCCTTTTAACGACTTTGAGAAGGCTTGGCGCTGATGCAGAATACTATATTCCAAACCGCTTTACAGAAGGCTATGGACCGAATGAGAAGGCATTTAGATGGGCATATGAAAATGATTATAAATTAATTATTACAGTCGATACTGGAATTGCTGCTGTCCATGAGGCAGCTGTGGCGAAACAATTAGGGATGGACTTAATTATTACGGACCATCATGAACCAGGACCTGAACTGCCTGAAGCAGTTGCAATTATCCATCCGAAACAGGAAGGCTGTAAATACCCATATAAAGAGCTTGCTGGTGTAGGAGTTGCTTTTAAGTTGTCACATGCTCTTTTAAATGAAGTTCCCGAAGATTTATTAGAAGTTGTTGCAATTGGTACTATTGCAGATCTCGTTCCATTACAAGGGGAAAATCGTCTGCTTGTAAAAAAAGGACTTGCACAATTAAAACAGACAAAAAGAACCGGTTTAAATGCATTAATAAAAGCTGCCTCTGTAAAGAAAAATGAAATAAATGAAGAGACAGTCGGTTTTTCTCTTGCACCGCGAATAAATGCTGTCGGCCGCCTTCAATCAGCAGATCTTGCAGTTGACTTATTCTTTTCTGATAATGAAGAGGAAGCATTAGAAATTGCTTATGAAATTGACCATCTAAATAAAGAAAGACAAAAACTCGTTAGCATGATGGCTGAGGAAGCAATAAAAGAAGTAGAAGACTGTTTTCCGATAGAAGAGAACCCTGTTTTAGTTATTGCAAGGGAAAATTGGAATGCCGGTGTTGTAGGTATCGTTGCTTCAAGGCTTGTTGAAAGGTTTTGTAGACCGACCATTGTGTTAAGCATAGATAAAGAAAAAGGTATCGCAAAAGGGTCGGCAAGAAGTATTCAGGGCTTTGATCTTTTCAAAAATTTATCATCATGCCGCGATATTTTACCGCATTTCGGTGGTCATACTCTTGCAGCAGGAATGACTTTAGCACTTGAGAATGTTGATTTACTAAGAGAAAGATTAATTGCATTAGCAAATGAACAGCTGACAGAAGAAGATTTCATACCAGTCACAAATATAGATATTTTCTGTAAAATAGAAGATATTACAGTGGAATCTGTGGAAGAAATGCAAATGCTCGCACCTTATGGAATGGATAATCGGAAACCGGTTGTTCAAATTGAAGATGTTAAACTGGCAAGCATTCGAAAAATAGGTGCTGATCAAACACATATAAAAATAGTATTTGAAGAAGATGGAAATCAGCTGGACTGTGTTGGCTTCGGCTTTGGCTTTATTCATGAAGAAATTTCACCAGTAGCAACTTTAAGCGCAATCGGTGAACTTTCCATAAATGAATGGAATAATTTTAGAAAACCACAGCTCATGCTGCACGACATTTCTGTGAATGAATGGCAGCTTTTTGATTATCGAGGGGCAAGAGATATGGAAAAGATATTTGCCACTATTCCGCAAGAAAAGCGGCTGATCATTAGTTTCGATTTTAAAGTGTATAATCGGATAAAAAAATCATTTCCAGATGATACCCGTTTTATTGAGAATCTGAATGATATAGAGGGTCTTAATATTTCAGGAAAATATATTATTTTTGCAGATATTCCAAAATCATTTGATTTACTTGCTTTTCTTTTTAGAAGCGGAGTGCCGGAACGGATTTATACCTTTTTTCAGCAAGAGGTGGATCATTTTTTCTCAACAATTCCGACGAGAGAACATTTTAAATGGTATTATGGCTTTTTATTAAAAAAAGCACCGTTTGATTTGAAGAAAAATGGAGAAAAACTTGCTCATTATAAAGGCTGGACAGAAGAAACGATTGGATTTATGTCAAAAGTGTTTTTTGAATTAGAATTTGTTAAAATAGAAGATGGCATTATTTCAGTAAACGCTTCATCTGCGAAAAGAGATTTATCTGAATCACGTATATATGCTGAAAAACAACAGCAAATTGAATTGGAAAAGACATTATTATATACATCGTACGGACAATTGAAACAGTGGTTTCATGAAAAATTGGAATTAACAGAACAGGCTTGTAATGTATGAGGGGGATAAACTTTATGGATTTAAAACAATATATAACAGTAGTATCTGATTACCCGAAACCGGGTATTCAGTTTAAAGACATTACTACTTTAATGGATAATGGAAAAGCATATAAATATGCGACAGATCAGATTGTTAAGTATGCAAAAGAGAAGCAGGTCGATATTATTGTCGGTCCTGAAGCACGAGGATTTATTATTGGCTGTCCAGTTGCTTATGCGATGGAAATCGGATTTGCGCCAGTCCGAAAAGAAGGAAAATTACCTCGTGAAGTTGCTCGTGTCGAGTACGGTTTAGAATATGGTACAGATGTATTAACAATTCACCGCGATGCAATTAAACCTGGTCAAAGAGTATTAATTACAGATGATTTACTAGCAACCGGCGGAACGATCGAGGCAACGGTTAAATTAGTGGAAGAATTAGGCGGAGTTGTTGCGGGAATTGCCTTCTTAATCGAATTAGGCTATTTGAACGGCCGTGAAAAACTTAAAGGATACGATGTTTTAACATTAATGGAATATTAATTTTTTATGTAATAAGCACTCTGTTAAAGAGTGTTTTTTTGTAGAATAAGAACAAAGAAAAATGTACCCCTTTACATCTGCCTTTTTTTTATTGATAATAGTTACAATAAGGTGATTACAATAAAGTTTTTATTATAAATATAAAAATGAAGATCAGTAACGAGCTATTTACTTAATGTTCAAGTAGTATAAAGCTTTCTAAATGATAAAAAAGGTGATTCCATGGCTAATGAACAAGTACTAACTGCAAGCCAAGTAATTGAAAAGGCTGGCCGTTATTTAATAAAAGAAGATTTAGCGTTCGTTGAACGAGCGTATAAATACGCAGAATATGCCCATCGGGAGCAGTATCGTAAATCTGGTGAACCGTATATTATTCACCCGATTCAAGTTGCTGGTATTCTCGTTGATTTAGAGATGGACCCGGCTACAATTGCTGGTGGTTTTCTTCATGATGTCGTTGAGGACACAGATGTAACACTTGATGATTTACGTGAGGAATTTAGTGATGAAGTAGCAATGCTTGTCGATGGTGTTACAAAGCTTGGAAAAATCAAATATAAATCAAAAGAAGAACAGCAGGCTGAAAACCATCGTAAAATGTTTGTAGCTATGGCCCAAGATATTAGAGTTATTTTAATTAAGCTTGCGGATAGACTTCATAATATGCGGACATTAAAGCATCTGCCACAAGAGAAGCAGCGCCGAATTTCAAATGAAACACTTGAAATTTTTGCACCGCTTGCACATCGTCTCGGGATTTCAAAAATAAAATGGGAACTTGAAGATACTGCTCTTCGTTATTTAAATCCACAGCAATATTACCGGATCGTGAATTTAATGAAGAAAAAGCGGGCAGAGCGTGAGCAGTATTTAGATGAAGTAATTGAAGAAGTGAGAAATCACGTTGAAGAAGTAAATATTGATGCAGATTTTTCCGGAAGACCGAAGCATATTTATAGTATTTACAGAAAAATGGCGCTTCAAAATAAGCAGTTCAATGAAATTTATGATTTGCTTGCAGTACGTATCGTTGTTAATAGTATTAAAGACTGCTATGCGGTATTGGGGATTATTCATACATGCTGGAAGCCGATGCCCGGTCGTTTTAAAGATTATATTGCAATGCCGAAGCCGAATATGTATCAATCTCTTCATACGACTGTCATCGGTCCAAAGGGAGAGCCGCTTGAAGTACAGATTCGAACAGTGGAAATGCATCAGATCGCTGAATATGGGATCGCGGCACATTGGGCGTATAAAGAGCATAAAGACCCTGATGAAAAGTCAACACTTGATGAGAAATTAACATGGTTTAGAGAAATATTAGAATTCCAAAATGATGTTGCAAATGCAGAAGAATTTATGGAATCATTAAAAATTGATTTATTTTCAGATATGGTATTCGTATTTACCCCTAAAGGGGATGTTATTGAATTGCCGTCTGGTTCTGTTCCAATTGATTTCTCTTACCGGATTCATTCTGAAATCGGAAATAAGACAATTGGTGCAAAAGTAAATGGAAAAATGGTTACACTTGATTACAAGCTCAAAACTGGTGATATTATTGAGATATTAACATCGAAGCATTCATACGGACCGAGTCAGGATTGGCTAAAGCTCGCTCAAACATCACAGGCAAAAAATAAAATCAGACAGTTCTTTAAGAAACAAAGACGGGAAGAAAATGTTGAAAAGGGAAAAGAGCTTGTTGAGAAAGAGATTAAAAATCTTGATTTTGATGTAAAAGAAATCATGACGGCTGAAAATATAAATCGGGTCGCTGAAAAGTTTAATTTTGCTAATGAAGAGGATATGTACGCGGCTGTCGGCTATAACGGCATAACTGCTCTTCAAGTCGCAAACCGTTTAACAGAAAAATGGCGTAGGAAGCGTGATGAAGAACAGCAGGAAAGAATAGTAGAAGAGGTTATTAATGAAAAGCCGAAATTCAGCTCCCATACGAGAAAAAGTGATGCTGGTGTACAAGTAAAAGGCATTGATAATCTGCTTATTAGACTTTCAAAATGCTGTAATCCTGTTCCTGGTGATGATATTGTCGGCTTCATTACGAAAGGACGAGGCGTTTCCGTTCATAGAGAAGATTGTCCAAATGTTCATACAGAGGATGCGAAGGAAAGATTAATCGATGTCGAATGGGAACATCAGTCCATAACAGAAGGGCGTAAGCGGGAATATAATGTCGAGATTGAAATATTAGGCTATGACCGCCGCGGTTTATTAAATGAAGTGCTGCAGGCTGTTAATGAAGCTAAAACAAATATTTCATCCGTATCTGGGAAGTCAGACCGTAATAAGATGGCAACTATTACAATGACAATTTCTATTTCAAATATTAGTCATCTTCATAAAGTTGCTGAGCGAATTAAGCAAATTCCTGATATATATTCTGTGCGCCGTCTGATGAGCTAGAGAAAGGAATTTAAGATCGTGAAAGTTGTTGTACAAAGAGCGAAAGATGCGAGCGTAAAAGTAAATGAGGAAATTGTCGGAGAGATTACACAAGGATTAGTTATTTTAGTCGGGATCACTCATGAGGATAAAGAAGAGGATGCAGATTTTCTAGCTGATAAAATTGCTAATTTACGTATTTTCGAAGATGAAGAAGGTAAAATGAATTTATCTTTATTAGATGTTGGCGGGGAAGTCTTGTCTGTTTCGCAATTCACATTATATGGGGATTGCAAAAAAGGAAGACGACCTAATTTCATGGCAGCAGCAAAGCCGGATGATGCTCTTATTTTATACGAATATTTTAATGAGAAGCTTAGAGAAAAAGGAATTGCTGTGGAAACAGGAAAGTTTGGAGCAATGATGGATGTGCAGCTTACAAATGTAGGACCTGTTACATTTATTATTGAAAGCAAATGAGGTGGAGAAATCCACCTCATTTAAAATATTGTGATAAACCATAATAAATAGCCTGTGATGCTTTTTCCTGATAACCTGCTGTATTCATTGTCATTTCCTCTGTGCGATTACTCAGGAATCCAAGCTCTATTAAAACAGACGGACGGTTGTTTTCCCGTAACACATGGAAATTTCCAAAACGTATACCTCGGTCAAAGAAGTTGGTTTCTTTGACGAGTTCTTTTTGAATGGCTTTTGCCAGCGTTTGATCTTTTAAAGAATTATAATAAAAAGTTGAAACGCCCCTCGTACTACTGTTTGAAGCACTATCATAGTGAATACTTACAAATGCGTCAGCAGTACGGTAATGTGTTGTGCTCACTCTTGAAGTAAGGCTTACATATGTATCGTTAGACCTTGTTAAAAACACATTTGCTCCGGAAGCTTTCAATTTATTATAAACGAGGTTGGCTGTTTTTAATGTCAGATTTTTCTCCAATGTACCCCTGACACCGATTGTTCCACTATCTCGCCCGCCATGTCCCGCATCGATAATAATTGTTTTATTTCGTAAATATTGCTGAACACCCGGCTTATTAACGGAATTGGAACTTCCATTCGTCTCCACTACCCAGCCTGCTACAAATCCTGTTTTATTATTGCCAAGATTTATTTTATACCAGTTTCCACTTGTACTTATAATAGGAAACTGCTCATCTTTATCCACTCTTTTTACAACTGAATTCGTTGTCGCTGGTCCTGATCGGACATTGGTGCCATTATATAAAATTTTCACCTTGTTCGTACTGCTCGTTGATGGCGCTTTTTCCTGTCCATCTTTTGCGATATAGGAACTGGACACCCATCCTGTTTTTTTACCGGAATATGATATTTTATACCAGTTACTTTTTTCTTCTAAAATAGTGACCTTTGTTCCTTTAGTAATAGAATCGATAATATTACTGTCTAAAGTCCCTTTTGTTCGTACCTTCAATGAAGTTACTGTAACAGTTCCTAATTTTTTATTATCAGTATTTTGTTTTGGATTTTCTTTCGTAAAAGTGACGTAATCACTGTGAACCCAACCTTTATTATTATTGAAGCGGATTTCCATCCATTTCCCTTGCTCGCTAATAATGTTTATATTTGCGCCGTTATTCATCTTTCCGATCACAGAGCCATTTGTAGAAGGTGTTTTTCTAATATTGATGGAATTTCCTTTTATCATTCCAGTCTTCACGGCTGATGATGAAGATTTATTAGTATTGTATTTAACATGGGAGGAGAGCACCCATCCTTCTTTTCCATTTAAAGAAATTTGAATCCATGATCCGCTTTTACTAATATAGACCGCTTTTGTTCCTTTCTCAAATACAGTAACAGTCGGAAAGCTTGTCCCTGGTCCTTGCCGCACTCTAAGACCAGTTGCTGTTGATTCAATGACAGTGGAGCTGGATGAAGCTTTTGTATTTTTGTTATTTCCTGACTCTGTCACAAGCCAGCTTGCCACCCATCCTTTTTTATTTCCTGCTACTTTTAACTGAAGCCAGTCATTTTGTTTTTTTAGAACTTCATAGCTTTCTCCTTTTTTCAGTGTAGCTACAACAGAATAAGTTAAACCTGGACCACTTCGGACATTTAGATCGTCAACATTACTTTTTACTTTTGTACTATCAGCATAACTAATAAAAGATAATGTAAATAAATTCATTATTATGAAGATGATCAATGCCGAAATGAAAGTATTTTTTCGAAACAAACGTTAATCCTCCTCATCTTTTGGTACTTAATGGATGTTTAAACCATTTCTCTACTTTATATCGACAATCCTTTTATGATATTGAAATATTTTTTTGAAAGTGGAAATGCTAATACATATGATCATATGCCGAAAGGATGTTGCAAAATGAGATTTAGCGAAAAAGGAGAGCTGTCCAGCTCCATGAACCGTAATATATTTGGAGTGGATTTTCACGATCGTCTCGAAAGACAGGAACAAAATTTAGCGAATGAAATGGCTTCAGAGTATGGTGTGTCACCTCATGAAGTGAAGAAAATAAAAAAACAGATAAGTCGCTCTTGACATACCTATATAAATATACGTATGATAAGAACAAATTGACTGTTAGTAAATAACTGAATTAATTGAACCGCTAAGGAAGAAAAGTAATTAAGAATACACATGGAAAGAGAAGAAATGCCTTAGGCTGAAAGTATTTCTGCATGATGACTTATATGAAAAACACTTCTTAGGTTTCTCTCTGAAAAGCATTTTGCTTAGTAGGAGCTGAACGTGACAGACGTTATCTGTTTAAAGTGGGAGCTTATTTGCTTCAACTAGGGTGGAACCACGGGTATAACTCTCGTCCCTACATTATGTAGAGACGGGAGTTTTTTGTTTTAAAACGCAAAAGACGGGAGGATTGTGAAATGGCATTTCAAATTCCTAGAGGTACGCAGGATATACTGCCTGGAGAAGTAGAACGCTGGCAGTATATTGAAAATACTGCGCGTGAGCTATGTAAAACATATCAATATAAAGAAATTCGGACACCGATTTTCGAACATACGGAATTATTTGCAAGAGGTGTCGGTGAATCAACGGATATCGTGCAAAAGGAAATGTATACTTTTGAAGATAAAAAGGGAAGAAGCATTACGCTTCGTCCGGAAGGAACTGCAGCAGCTGTAAGAGCATTTGTTGAAAAGAAGCTTTTTGCAAATCCGCAGCAGCCGACAAAGCTTTATTATATCGGACCGATGTTCCGTTATGAACGCCCTCAGACAGGCCGTTTCAGACAGTTCGTTCAGTTCGGAATCGAAGCAATGGGTAGTAATGATCCGGCAATTGACGCAGAAGTTATTTCTCTTGCGATGGCACTTTATGAAAAGCTTGGTTTAACAAAATTAAAGCTGATCATTAATAGTTTAGGAGATGCGGAAAGCAGAAAGGCGCACCGTGATGCACTTATCGCTCATTTTGAGCCGAGAATCGATGAGTTCTGTTCAGATTGTCAGCACCGCCTGAAGCAAAATCCACTTCGAATCTTAGACTGTAAAAAAGACCGTGATCATGAGTTAATGGAAACTGCACCGTCTATTCTGGATTTCTTAAACGAAGAGTCAAAGCTCTATTTTGAGAAAGTACAGCAATATTTAACGAGCATTGGTATTTCTTATGAAGTAGATCCAGGATTGGTGCGAGGACTCGATTATTATAATCATACGGCATTTGAAATTATGAGTGATGCAGAAGGATTCGGGGCTATTACGACTTTATGCGGTGGCGGAAGATACAATGGCTTAGCAAAGGATATCGGCGGACCGGAAACTCCGGGAATCGGTTTTGCGTTAAGTATTGAAAGACTTCTTGCTGCTCTTGATGCAGAAGGTGTTAAACTGCCAATCGATCAGCACATAGACTGTTATATTGTAACAATGGGTGATAAAGCGAAGGACATGTCTGTTTCATTACTTTATAATTTAAGAAAAGCAGGTTTAACTGTTGAAAAGGATTATGAAGATAAGAAAATGAAAGCACAGTTTAAAGCAGCAGACCGTCTGAATGCCAGATTTGTTGCTGTTTTAGGTGACGATGAAATCGAAAAAAATATTATTTCAGTGAAAAATATGGAGACAGGCACACAGGAAGAAGTATCAATTGATGAGCTTGTTTCATATTTAAGCAAATAAAAAGGAGAGAAAATTTATGTTTGGTCGTACATATTATTGTGGTGAAATAACAGAAGCCGCTATTGGCGAAGAAGTTGTATTAAAAGGGTGGGTACAAAGAAGACGTGACCTTGGAGGATTAATTTTCATTGATCTGCGTGACCGTACAGGTATCGTACAAATCGTATTTAATCCAGACGTGTCTGCTGAAGCGCTGGCTATTGCTGAAACAGTTCGTAATGAATATGTATTAGATATTACAGGAAAAGTAATTGAGCGTGACCCAAGTACTTTCAACCCTAATATCAGCACTGGGAAAATTGAAATCTATGTTGAAAAAGTAAATATTATTAACAGCGCGAAAACACCTCCATTCCAAATTGAGGACCGTTCGGAAGACGTTTCAGAGGATGTTCGCTTAAAATATCGCTACTTAGATTTAAGAAGACCTGTTATGTTTGATACGTTCCAAATGAGACATAATGTAACGAAATCTATGCGTAATTTCTTAGATGATAACGGATTTTTAGATGTAGAAACACCGATTTTAACAAAGAGTACACCAGAAGGAGCACGTGACTATTTAGTACCTAGCCGTGTTCATGAAGGAGAATTTTATGCATTACCGCAGTCACCGCAAATTTTCAAACAATTATTAATGGTTTCTGGCTTTGACCGTTATTATCAAATTGCCCGCTGTTTCCGTGATGAGGACCTGCGTGCTGACCGTCAGCCTGAATTTACACAAGTCGATATTGAAGCATCATTTATGAGCCAGGATGATCTTATGAGCTTAGCTGAGCAAATGATGGCGAAGATTATGAGAGAAACAAAAGGTATTGAATTAGAACTTCCGCTTCCACGCATGCCTTATGAAGAAGCGATGGGACGCTACGGTTCTGACAAGCCTGATACACGTTTCGGACTTGAATTAGTTGATGTCGGTGAAGTTGTTAAAAACTGCGGCTTAAAAGTATTCAGCAATGTGATTCAAAGTGGCGGGGAAGTAAAAGCAATTAACGTAAAAGGAATTGCTGATCAATATTCCCGTAAAGAATTTGATGCACTGACAGAATTCGCTGGAAACTACGGTGCAAAAGGTTTAGCATGGTTAAAATATGAAGCGGACGGTTTAAAAGGACCAATCGCTAAATTCTTTACAGAAGAAGAAGTGAACGGTCTAATTCAAGTATTAAACGCTGAGGTTGGCGATGTATTCTTATTCGTTGCTGATAAAAAATCAGTTGTTGCCGATGCATTAGGTGCTGTTCGTCTAAAACTAGGAAAAGACCTTGGATTAATTGATGAGAGCAAATTCAATTTCCTATGGGTTGTTGACTGGCCGCTCTTAGAGTATGATGCAGAAGAAAACCGTTATTATGCGGCGCACCATCCATTTACAATGCCGGTTCGTGAACATGTTGAATTATTTGAGACAGACCCGGCAAGTATGAAAGCTCAAGCATATGACTTAGTATTAAACGGTTATGAGCTTGGCGGCGGTTCAATCCGTATTTTCGAAAAAGATGTTCAAGAGAAAATGTTCAAATTATTAGGCTTCACGGAAGAAGAAGCGCGTGAACAGTTTGGTTTCTTACTTGATGCATTTGAGTACGGAACACCTCCGCACGGTGGACTTGCATTAGGTTTAGACCGACTTGTTATGCTGCTTGCAGGCAGAACAAACTTACGTGACACAATTGCATTCCCGAAAACAGCTAGCGCAAGCGATCTGTTAACAGATGCACCAGGTGAAGTAAGTGAAGCACAATTAAGAGAACTGCATTTAAAATTACGTGCACCTAAAAAATAAAAGAAAAAGAAAAGACCGGGCGATTTTAAAGCTCGGTCTTTCTTAATAATAAGGAATTTAATTTTAAATATGAAAAATTTTAGGAAGTGCTTGAAAACGCTTTCTTTGTATGATATTCTTAATTTAATTTAAAACGAAGTCCTGATGTGTACGTTGTACACCTAGTTTTGACCTAACACTATTTATAAGGGAGCTTGTGTTTTCGTTCATAGTAAATGCCTCATCATACGAAAGAGGACTTATGAATGAGCGAAATAAAGCACCCACCTGCTTGAGTGCAGGTTCAAAACGAGGGAAACGGCGACGGCATAATTGGGGCTTCGTTTTTTGTTGTTTCATTATATTCTTTTGACCTCTTTTACTGTATTCCTCGCATATAAACTTCCACTCTTTATTCCATACTGAATATACATTGAATTTTGTAAATTCCTCTTTTATATAAAATTATTTAGGTCAAACTTCCTTTATCCATCTAGTTAATTAATACCTTTTTATCTATATTCAAACAAAAATTTCCTTTTTACCTTTAAAATCTAAAGATGAATATAAGTATTGTTTTGTATATGTAATTTTAAAGACAAGAGGAGATAGAGAAATGAATAAAAAGAGGAAAACAATAGCATTGGGAATAGGATTCTCAGTCTCTTTATTGTTGGGAGGCTGTTTTGAGATGAAAAGTTCTGAAAACCAATTAACAGAAGAAAGTAAGTCGAAAAGTAAAGTGGAAGAAGACTATTATATAAGCGTACAAGAATACACCGGCCAGGGTTATAAACTTCCAAATGGAGAGAAGACAGATAAAATCGCAAAAGAGTATCGGAAAGAAATTGATAAGGCAGTGAAAAAGTTTTTTCAGGAAAAATACAAAACAGAAGTGATTGTTCATAATACAGTTGGGGCAGTGGACGGTGCCACTGTTTTTGTGGAATCGGTAGGAGAACCGCATTTTTATACATATGCGATTATACCGATAGATGTGGATGAAGAAGAAGTGTTGTCAGATCAAGTGTGGTCTCAGGAAGGGGAAGTTGAAAATGCGATTATGGCTGGGGTTTATGGAATGATTTATGAAGAAGAGTTTAACAAGCTTGATCAATATTTAGATTCTATAGTGAAAGAACATCCCGTAACCGGTATACGTCAGGAAGCACTGGAAAAGGTGGCGGGAGGTAAGTTCAGCACTCCTTATTATTATGTAAATGCTATAGAGTATGAATTTGATGCTCTTTTAAAGGAATATTTGAAGAACCCGCATATGGAAAAAGCAACGTGGAAAGAGAAGTTTAAAGGAGCTACTTTTAATCCAGAAGGTCTTTTAATTACTTTAGATTTGTATATGTCAAAGCCAAATACAGAACCTGATAAGGTGATTTTCGATAAGATAGTATCTGATATTAAGAATATGGAAGGTCTGCCATCCGGTGCCTATTCTATTATATTAAATGATAATTTAATTTCAAAAAGGTCAGCTCGAGGTACAAAAGATAACTCACTTAGGAGTGCTGATCCTGATTATATTATAAAGTGATAGAAAGGAAGGATAAAATAAATGAGTACGTTAGTTCCAGTTAAATCAGGAAATAACTATGATAAAGACATTGTCCAACTTGCAGGTTATTATGCTTACCGTTCTAAGAAGGAAGGTGATTCTATAAAAATTAATGATACTATTTATACTATTCGTAATATTAAAGAAGATAGAATCTCAGGATTAGATGCATTTACCATAGAAAATTATAAAACAAAAGAATACTACGTCATTTACGTCGGTACAGAAGACTTAGCAGATACAAAAACAAATATCCAATTATTAAGTGAACTGGAGCCTAAACAAATAGCACAAGCGAATGATTATTTCTTAGAAATGTCTAAAAAATACAATGTTACAAAAGTTGGAGGAAATTCACTAGGCGGGGGATCGGCAAACGGTGTGGCGGTGAGAAATCCGGGAGTAACATCAGTAACGCTAAATGCGGCTCTTCTGCCTGAAGGTATGGTAGATCCTAATAAGAAATATGATAATATAACGAACTATTACAGCGGTCTCGATATTTTAATGAATGCACAAATGGCGGGGAGACTGGATAATCGTGTTCCGGGTGAAAAAATCGAGATTAATAACGGGGTGCCCGGTTTAAAAAATATTGTTTCTAATCATATGGGGTATCCTGATCAAGAAAAAGGTAAATTTGTTTATGAAATAGGCAAAGAAGGGGAAATTGGCTCTGGAAAGATTGAGTCGGGTGCAGATGCACATATTGTTACGAGCGCTTGGACGGGACAGCCGCTCCATGGAGAAAGCTCTGGAAAGATTGAAATAAATCATGAAAATCTTAAAATGCTCGAACAAGGTTTGTAAAATGAAGTGGGTGACCGTTTAGATTTAGTGTATAGATATATGAAAAATTCCGTTGAAATTGTTCGTGATGAGAGCAGCCGTTTTAATGAAAGGGTTGAGACCCTGCAAAATAACTTTCAAGAAATTTATGAAGAATTGATAGAAGATGCTTGGTTTTCCGGACTTACGGCAGGCGGAAATATATTGAAAGCAAAAATAAACGAACTTATTTCTTTTTTAGATACAGCAGAAAAGTATTGTCTTTCATTAAATGCTGTTTTGAATTCACCGCCTGCAGAACTGATAGAAAGTATACTTGGTGTAAATATTGATGTAGAAACTTTATTTGATGAAGCAAGATCCGTATTAAAAACGATTAACGATAGAATAGATGATATTATAAATGGATTTATCCATATAATAAATGATAAAATTCCCCTGCTGTTTAAAGGAGGAACGGATGCTTTTAGTGATGCAATTGTCGGAGAACTGACTGCGCATTATAATATTGTGGACCGCAACAGAGAGAAATTAGTAACTCATCTTAAGGAGTATAGAACACAAGTGAAAAATACAGCGGATTCATTTAAGAAAAGGGATGAAGATTTAGCTGGTGCCATCTCTCGTGGATCGCAAGTTGGAGAGGTGGGTGAGGTTCAAAAGACGAATGCTTACCCGATAGAGGAATCTGCTTATATGAAAACGAGGATGAAGATAAAAGAAATTCATTTAAATCTCGTATTCCAATCATTTAAAACTAATACAAGCGCAATTGTCATTCCGATACTTGGGCTATTAAAAGCAGCATTATCAACATTGGAAGCAATATGCGCCGCAGTTAAGGCAGCAGCAAATGTAGCATTATACAGTAATATTCCAACCGAAGCGCTTAGTATTTTCACCGATTTTGATGAGAAAATTAGAGGGGAAATAGACGAAATTTTAAAGCCGCTTAATGATGCGGCAAAGATTGTTGAAGGAGTAAAGGACGGCGTTGGCAGGCTTATTATATATTATCCGGTTCTTTTAGACAGGATGCGCCCTTATATTAATGAAGCCCTTTTTACGAATGAGAAGTTTTCCAATGTACATAAATATAACTTTGCTTCAATTAATATTCTTAAGGAAATGCAAATTGTTTTTGATGATATTGTGAAACAATTGTCTAATGAAAAGGCACAAGCAATAGATCTTTTATGTAATTACTCGAAAAATATTAAAACAACTATGGGATTATTTGAAGAGCAGATTGACCGGGTTACTCTTTAATAATGATAATGCCTATTTTCATATGTATATGTTAGGAAATTTTAAGGTTCTATTAAAAATTTCCTTTTTTCTATTTCTTTTTAGTTTCTGAATAAAGTATAATTAAACCTTGCTTGGATAAAATACATCCATTAATTAATGAAGAAAGTAAAGCAAAAATGGAGTGAATACATTGCTACATCAATTTTCAAGAAATGAACTAGCGATTGGAAAAGAAGGTTTAGATATTCTTAAAAATAGTACTGTTGCGGTACTTGGTGTCGGCGGGGTTGGTTCTTTCTCTGTCGAGGCATTGGCACGTTCCGGTGTAGGCAGATTAGTTCTCGTTGATAAAGATACTATTGATATTACAAATGTAAATCGTCAGTTACCGGCGTTATTATCAACGGTTGGGCAGCCGAAAGTTGATTTAATGAAGGAACGGATAAAAGATATAAACCCTGAATGTGAAGTAATTGCATTAAAAATGTTTTATACAGAAGAAACGTATGAGCAGTTTTTTGAATATGAGCTTGATTATGTCATTGATGCTTCAGATACGATCTCTTATAAAATACATCTTATGAAGGAATGTCTTGACCGTAATATTCCGATTATTTCAAGTATGGGTGCAGCAAATAAAATGGACCCGACTCGTTTTCAAATTGCGGATATTTCGAAAACACATACAGATCCGATAGCGAAAGTTATTCGGACAAGACTGCGTAAGCAGGGGATTCATAAAGGTGTTAAAGTTGTCTTTTCTGATGAAAGTCCGATCGTTATCCGTGAAGATATTAGGAAAGAAGTAGGAAATGATGAGGCGAGTATTAGAAAAGCGCAAATGCCTCCGTCATCGAATGCGTTTGTTCCTTCTGTCGCAGGCTTAATTATGGGCGGCCACGTTATTACTGAATTATTAAAAGGGATAAAAATATACAGAGTGAAAGATAAGCAGTAAAAAAGCTAAAGGGACTGGCTCAAAAAAGAGTCGGTCCCTTACAGCTAGTTGACTAAGTTATTTCCGTCTTTATTATCATCGCCCAGTATAATATTCTTTCTTGCTTCATCAATAATTTTGACGAGAATTTTATAATCTTCTTCAATGGATTGATGAGCATTTTTAAGTTTCTCATATTTCTTCTGCAATTCTTTATTTTCTTTCAGCAGCTCTTCATTTCTTTTCTGAAGCAACAGATGATCAGTTTTTATTGACTGGGCTTGACCTCCGTCATTTGCTTCTTTCATATTTTGAAGAAAGGCAATACAGTCTTCAAGTGTTAAGCTGCTTATATCGTTGTTATCATCAGCTACAACTCTGTGTTTAGCAGAGCTTTTCTTTTCTTTGTTCTCTTCTCTTTTTTTCTCTCTTCTTCGTTTTTTAGCTATTTCAATTGCTTCTGTATAATGCTGCCGTATTTCTGCATTCCAGCGAAAGCCGCAAGCTGCTGCCGTCCGGTTTAATTTTTCACCGACTTCTTCAAATGCAGCGATTTGTGTACTGCCTTCACGGATAAAACGAAGTACTGTTTCAGCGAGGAGCAAATCATCTTCATGTGACCAGGCATCATGTCTTACTTTCACACAGTCTACCTCCCAAGGAGAATCATTAATTACCCTGATTATTCCCTACTCCTCTGCTTTTTATTCTCTTTTGCTAGTTTCATTGTGATTTTAAAAGTTTTTCGTAAATTTGTTTTAAGGCTAATTCAAATTTTCCTGTTTTTTTCGGCTTATAGTACATTTTATTTTTTAAGCGTTCAGGGAGATACTGCTGTTTCACCCAGCCGTTCTCAAAATCATGGGGATATAAATAATCAGTGCCTCTGCCTAATGTTTTTGCCCCCTCGTAATGAGCATCTTTTAAATGAGGCGGAATTTCACCGCTCAATCCATTTCGAATATCTATTAAAGCTTCGTCCAATGCTTTATAGGCACTATTGGATTTTGGTGACAGACAGAGCTCAACAACAGCATTAGCAAGCGGAATTCTAGCTTCAGGAAATCCGAGCCGTTCGGAAGCTTCAATTGCCTGCAGTGTTCTTCCACCGGCTTGAGGATTGGCAAGGCCTATATCTTCATAAGCAATTACTAATAATCTTCTATTAATGCTTACTAAATCTCCTGCTTCGATCAGTCTTGCCAAGTAATGGAGCGCAGCATTTACATCTGAACCGCGAATGGATTTTTGAAAAGCAGACAATACATCATAATGTGCATCCCCGTTTTTATCATGGACAAAGCTTTTCTTCTGCAAGCATTCTTCTGCTGTTTTTAAATCGATGGAAATAGTTTCAGCTCCATCTTTTTCACTTGAAAGGACGGCGAGTTCAAGCGCATTTAAAGCAGAGCGCACATCTCCTGCACAACTGTTTGAAAAATGGTGTAAAGCCTCTTCTGTAATACTGACTTTGTAATTGCCAAGCCCATCTTTTTCATCCGTCAAAGCACGCTCTAATGCCATTTTAATCTCTTCTGGAGAGAGAGGATGTAATTCGAATATTTGGCATCTGCTCCGAATAGCCGGGTTAATGGCATGATATGGATTACTCGTTGTGGCTCCAATTAAAATGATCATTCCGTTTTCTAAATATGGAAGCAGAAAATCCTGTTTTGCTTTATCAAGCCTATGTACTTCATCAAGGATCAGAATAACTTTACCGGACATTTTCGCTTCCGCAGCGACGATTTCCATATCCTTTTTATTATTGACAACAGCATTTAATTTTCGGAATGCGGTCTTTGTACTGCCGGCAATTGCTGTAGCAATTGATGTTTTGCCAATGCCGGGCGGCCCATATAAAATCATAGAAGACAAATGTTTTGCCTTAACCATTCGATTGATGATTTTACCTTCTGCAACGAGATGCTCCTGACCGATAATTTCCTCTATTTTAGTCGGTCTCATCCGAAATGCTAATGGTTTCATTCAACTGCACCTCACTTATAAACTTCTTTTATTGTTTTTCTATGGAAGGGGAGACTAAGATTCAATATGAAGTAAAAATTAATGATCCCCAATTTCATTTTGTCCTAGCCTTAACGGGCAGTAAGACTCCCCCTTCAAAGTTCTGAGAATTCGAAGAGGTTAAGTGAGAGATCCAACTGCC
>NZ_BCVG01000043.1 GCF_001591625.1 Metabacillus fastidiosus NBRC 101226 | reverse complement strand
GAAAAACCCGCACTGATGGAAGTTTTGCTTTATAGAAAAGGGGAGAGAGCAAAGAATGTCCCTATAAATCCTGCTCTCTCCCCATTCAATTTGATTGTTACGTAATAGAAGCACCGATTACAAATGCCAAACCGACTGATACACAAAAGCTTATAATACCAACCGAAATATTTCCTTTATGAAGCTGTTCTTCGACAGAAAACTTTCTTGTAAGAATTTCAAATAGAAAATAAGCAATCATTTGAAGTACAATTCCAAAAGCCCCCCAAATAATAGTATCCAGAATTTGTGAGCTATTATAAACAGAGAATGATAGGATGATACAAATACCGATAATTTTCCCACCGATAGAAAGAGCTACTGCATGATTTCCATTTAACACTTCGTCCCAATCTTTATATTTTCTCGTCATGAATTCAAAAATAACTAGGCCAATAAGTACGATTACAATAGCAATGAAAAAATATAATGCTGTTAACAGTAAAGATTCCGCCATATATAAAACTCCTTTTCTATAAAAAATAAAATATAAATACTTTTTTACTTATTTTCCTGTTCCAGGACCGCCGCCGCGTACTGATGAAGTTCCACCGCGCACAGATGGTGTTCCTTTTGACCATTTATAGCTGCCGCCTGATGATCCATATCCTTGATAGCAATCATCGTTATTTTGGTAACATTTATTTTTACGTTTTTTCCCCCAGTCATCAACATCGAGTATTTCATCTAATATCCATAATACTAATAAGCCGTCAAAGAAATCAGGACTGAAATTATCGCGTACAAACTGATAATCAGCAACTTCAATCAATGTGTTTTCGTTATTATTTTCATCCGCTGTTAAAATAACAAACAAGTCTGGATAAACGAGAACCTGTTTATTATTATTCTTATTGCTTACTTCATCCGGTGACTGGTGCTGCTGAAGCTCATTTGCAACTTCATCGATCGATTTATTTTCCGCGATGAAAACTTCAGAAAAATTATCTTTATTTGTCTGACTTGCTACCACATCTTGAAATTCATAATTATTATTAATAAATTCAGCTATTCCATCTTTAAAAAGAGAACCTTGTGTTCCACTTCCACAAGCTGTCAAGAAAAACATAACGCCTACTATTATAAAGAGAAGTGGTTTTTTCATTCGTACACCTGCTTTCACATCAATCTCATGAAAATGGCTTCCATACTTGAACTTGCCTAAAAAGTTCTTTGGAAGCCTTCGTCCCACCTGTTATTCTTTTCCCATTTCTCTTTTTAAAGCTGCAAGCTCATCATCAACGTCATTTTTTTCTAAAGCTGCAAATTCGTCATCTAATGAACGGTTTGATGATCTCATATCCTCGCTGGTTTCCGCTTCTGCTTCGTATTGAAGAACTTTTTCTTCCATTCTTTCAAAGCCTCGTCTTGATTCATCACCGCCGATTCCAGACATTGTACGATTAATTTTCGTTCTCGTTTTAGCTGATTCTGCACGAGCTTTTAATGTATCTTTTTTCAGTTTCATTTCATGATACTCGGCTTTCATTTCATCTAATTTTTTGCGTAATGTAGTTGAGTCAAGTTTTGCTCGGTCGAAGGATTCTTTTAATGTATCGGCCGTTTGGCTGTGAATTTTCTTATCTTCCAATGCACGTTTTGCAAGATCATCATTTCCTGCCTCAACAGCTGTCATTGCTTGCTGTTGACGCTTTTCAACCATTTTCTTTACATCTTCATATTTGCGCTCAAGCATTTTTTCATTTGCGATTTGTTTTGCAACAGCTGCTTCGGCCTCACGAATATCTGCTTCCATCTCACGCATAAATTGATCAAGCATTTTTACCGGATCTTCAGCTTTATCGAGCATGGCATTTAATTCTGATTCGACGACAGTTTTCATCCGTTTGAAAAATTTAAACATGTTTAGTTCCTCCTAATTACTTGCAATGATTTTTAATTCATATTCTTCAATTTCATAACCGGTACTCACTTCAATCTCGCTGCCCCATTTTTCAACAGAAAGGAATTTTTCTTCCTCTTCATCACAGTAATCATAGTATTCACATGTCATTCCATTTACATTTTGGCTTCTGCCAATACCATGGATCATTGCTTTTCCTTTTTCTTCAAGGGTATATATTATTCCATTGTATTCAATTTTTTTCGAAAGCGGTTCTGAAAGTTTCAGCTTTACTTTTTCATAAATACCAAGATAAAGCTCATCATCCATTTCTACACTCAGCCAGATTGTTTTTGATACTCCTTCAAGCTGATAGGCATGCCATTTGAAACCATGATCATCATAATTGATTTTACCAACAATTGTATAATCTTCAAAGTCATATGTGATAATATCGTTCATTTGTAAATTGAACATATTTCGGGCAACAACAGGTTTTTGGCTGTCGCCCTTTTTTCCGAACAATTTGTTAAAGAAACTCATTACTCCACCTCTATTATGTTTTATCAAGTAATAATACGATTCATTTTATGAAAAAGTTTCAAGTATTATCCTTTTTCTCATTTAAATTAATTATAAGATTGAATGCGAGCAATCATCAGGAAGAGCGGAAATATGTATTATTTATATTTTCTAAATTAGGTTCATTGCTGATTCTGAAACCTTCTGGTAAATAAATATAGCTGTTTTTACTTCCACTTCAGGAGTGATGATATCTTCTGCCCAATAGTGTAAAGATGGAGCTGTATCACCAGGCAGATACATTATGTTTCACACAAAGGTCATGGCTTCTTTTGGATTCTGATAATCCGCTTTTTGACTAAACTTCAACTAATACAAAATCTTTATCAGCTTCTTGTTCCGGTACTAGTCATAAACGGATGGAGAAGATCTATTTTAAATGCCGAAGTATGATTCGGTTTATTTACATAGTTAACTCCTTTTTAATATATAATGGCAAACAGTCTCATCTGTTTGTTCTCTAATTAAATCAACAGCTAAGTAGTTCTTTGAGAAGAAATATGTAAATGCTTTTCGCGTCGTTTCTCTCCATAAAAGGGCGAGCTCTAGATTTTCCTTTTTTAATTCCTGAAAATTGGCTGGAACACATAATGACAGCCACTCTAGATTTTCGTTATAATTTATCTCTTCAGGAACTAAATAATTATCCTTTCGGTTTACAGTAAGAATAGGAGTGTAATTAGCTGCTGCGGGCTTAGTTTTCTCTTTTGTAATTTCCCACTCAACTAAAAATCGATCAGAGGGAAGCCCTTTATTCAGCTGGTCAGTCATTTCTCCATATACATTCTCAATATATGTATTACATACAGCACCTAGCTTATGTAAATTAAGATTTCCATTCACTGTTTCTAAAGGATCATAAGTCCATTTTATTACATCATATCCTTTTTTAAGAGCAGCTTCTTTTTGTGCATATTTTAATTTCATCCCGATTCCTAATTTTCGATAATCTGAATGAATACCAAGATTATGTGAGTGAAGGAAGGATTTCTTGCCATCGAATCCTGGAAAACTGTATTGAAAACCAATCAGTTTCTCATTTAAAAAAGCACCTAATACGAGACCGCCGCTTTTAATGGCAGCCATCATATGATTCACTGGAACAGGATCATCCATTGTCCAAATCATCGTTTCTAAATTTCTTACTTCTGTCAGTTCATCTGTATTTTCTAAATTTCTAATTGTGATATCCAATTAAAAAGCACCTCTTTTACCATTGTTTTAAATCACAGCCGAGTCCAATCATCGTTACTGCAATCCATTCAGGACTTATTTTATAAACATCAGGCGAATACAGTTCCTATTATACGGATAATAAACCATGGCATAGATATATTTAACATTTAATAATGTACGAAGAAAATTATTTTTGAAAATAAAATTCAGTTTCACCGTAATTGCCAATGCTGATCCGTTTACAGAAATAATCATAAAATAAGTTGCTATAAATGGAATATAATCAACAATCATAACATTTATCTGACTTGATAAAAAGGCGACCGGAATTGTTATATCACTCTCAATCGTTATTGGAATCATAAATAAAAATATGCCGATAAGGGAGGGGGAATAAATTTTTTTAAATGTAAAATGGTAAAAGATCTTAATGAAATATGATGAGACTTTATTTTTGTTTTTCCTTCCAATTTATTCAACTTCCTCTATTTTTGTTATTTAAGAATAATTCTAGAGGAGACATTATAATACATAGAAAATTTTCTCTTAATAAAAAGTAAATATTTATACAAGAGATATGTATGCATATTTTTGAAAATATTCTTAAATTACCATTTATACTTTTTAGGAAAAATATGAAGACTAAGGGGGTAAAATAAATCCACAAGGAGCTGTATTAATTGCTAAAAAGAAAATTAACTGCATTTGCTGTGAGTGCTTTCTTACTAAGCCTTGCAGCATGTAATACTAATAATGGAGCTTTTGATGAAAGAAATCAGAATACAACAAGGTTTAGAGATGTTAACTACAATGATGAGCAGGGCTTTGAGAAAGATTATGATAGAGAATTGAGAGATACACGTACAGAGCGTATGGAAATATCCAATTTAAAAACGGATACTTCAAGTGATAATTATCCCCGAACGAGAGCGGTATTAATCCGTGATGCAAAGTATAAATTTGTAACAATTAATCCGGAACAAAATAGAAGTTTAACAAGAGATGAGCGTGTAGTACAGGATGATATACCTAATGTCGTGCCAGAGCAACAGCAGCAAGAAAGAAATGGTCCGTCTAATGCCGTGCCAGAGCAACAACAGCAAGAAAGAAATGGTACACCTAATATCGTGCCACAACAACAGCAACAAGGAAATAATACAGAAAACAATCCTGGAACAACAGCAAACATTAGCCAGACAGCCCAAAAGGTAATTGAATTAACAAATGCGGAAAGACGTAAAAATGGTCTTCCTGATTTAAAAGGAGATCCTAGTTTAAGCAGTGTTGCCCAAAAGAAATCAGAAGATATGGAAAAAAATCATTATTTTTCCCATACAAGTCCAACATATGGTTCGCCTTTCGATATGATGAGGAATTTTGGAATAACGTATAAAACAGCTGGTGAAAATATTGCACAAGGACAAAGATCAGCCGAGCAAGTCGTTCAAGCTTGGATGAATAGTGAAGGACATCGAAAAAATATTTTAAGCCGTGATTTTACTCATATAGGTATCGGCTATGAACAAAGCGGAAATCATTGGACACAAATGTTTATAGGTAAATAATATTTTCCCCCGCTAATAATGCATATAACCTTTTCTATAAGGGATATGTATAAACAGTGGGGTTTTTTCTTTAAAATGAAGAGGTGAATGAGCATGGAAAAGGTATGGTGGAAGGAAGCTGTTGTATACCAAATTTATCCTCGCAGCTTTATGGATAGTAATGGAGACGGTATCGGGGATTTAAAAGGGATCATGTTAAAGCTTGATTATTTGAAAAACTTAGGTGTAGATGTCATTTGGCTTTCTCCAATTTATCAATCTCCAAATGATGATAACGGCTATGATATTAGTGATTATAAGAAGATTATGAATGAGTTTGGGACAATGGAGGATTTTGATTTATTACTTCAGGAAATTCATTCTCGAGGTATGAAGCTGGTAATGGATCTTGTTGTTAATCATTCATCAGATGAACATAACTGGTTTATAGAGTCATGTAAATCAAAGGATAACCGTTATCGCGATTATTATTATTGGAGGCCAAGTAATAATGGAAGAGAGCCGAATAATTGGACATCGGTATTTAGCGGCTCTGCTTGGCAATATGATGAAAAAACAGATGAATATTATCTTCATATTTTTAGTAAAAAACAGCCTGATCTAAATTGGGAGAATGATGAATTGAGAAAAGAAATTTACGAGATGATGACTTGGTGGCTTGAAAAAGGGGTTGATGGTTTCCGTTTGGATGTTATTAATTTCATTTCGAAGGTCGACGACTTACCGAGTGTGCCAGGCGGGAAAAAATATGACTGGGGCGGGGAATTTTTTATGAATGGCCCGCGTGTTCACGAATATTTGCGTGAAATGAACGAGAAAGTACTCGCAAAATATGATGTCATGACAGTTGGAGAATGCCCGGGAGCTGAAATAGAAGATGCTATCCGGTATGGGAATAAAGAAGGAACAGCATTAAACATGATATTTACGTTTGAACATATGGATGTAGACTCAGGGACTGGAGGAAAGTGGGACATTATTCCTTTTAAACTGACTAGTTTTAAAAAAATAATGACAAAATGGCAAAAAGGCTTAGAAGGAAAGAGCTGGAATAGTCTTTATTTAAATAATCATGATCAGCCGCGCGCCGTGTCTCGTTTTGGGGATGACTGTAAATACCGGATTGAATCAGCTAAAATGCTTGCAGTATGTCTCCATATGATGCAAGGCACACCTTATATTTATCAAGGTGAGGAGATTGGAATGACAAATATAGAGCTGGAACTTGAAGATTACAATGATTTGGAAATTCATAATATGTACCGTGAAAAAGTAATTGAAGGAGGAGAAAACCATGATAAAGTCATGAATTTGATTTATAAAAAAGGAAGAGATAACGCCAGAACCCCGATGCAATGGGATGAAAGCATGAACAGCGGTTTTACAAATGATGTTCCTTGGATAAAAGTAAATCCAAATTATAAAGAAATAAATGTAAAACAATCATTAGCCGATCCTAATTCTATTTATTATTTTTATCAAAAGCTTATTAAACTGCGTAAAAAATATGAAGTAATTATTTATGGCAATTACAAGCTCATTTTAGAAAATGATGAACAAATATATGCTTATACTCGTGAATTAAAGGGTGATAATTTACTTGTTATTACGAATTTCTCTAGGGAAAATGCTTTATTTCATATGCCATATGAGTTACAGACTGTTAAGAAAGAATTACTAATTAGCAATTATGATAAGGTTGAAAAAGAACAGGAACAGTTTATTTTATTAAGACCTTATGAAGCAAGAGTATATTTAAGTGAGGATAGTAATAATTGTATTTAATTATAATAAACTACATTTTTCAAAAAATTGATAGAATGATAGTATTAGTTCTTTCTATTATAAATTGCATCCGAGCTAAGTTAACTTTAGTTCACTTGTTTGTAAAGTATAGACCATTCTATTATTGATCCAGTATGTATCCACATAATAATTTATAGGGATAAGAGCGGATAATTATTATTCTGCTATTGTAAAAGAGTATTTAATCAGTAAAATCCTGTGATTTATGATATTTGCATATTTCGCTTCCATATGATAAAAAAGAACTAATAGCTATATTTAGACAATTTTTTCAATTTTATTAGTTCAAAAATACTATTGAACTAGTTATCTATCATTTTATTAAATGCTTAATGGGCAAAAGTGTATCCGCTTCCAAAGAGAGTGGAGAAATTAAACTGTCCATTAAGCTAAATTGATTCAGCTGATAATCATCAGGGGATGGCAAATGATTGGCTGTATACAAAAATGGATGGGAAAGAGGTGCATAAATGAGGAAAATAGGGGAAATGTTTGAGACGTATCAATTACAGTCACTTCTTGATAATTTTCAAGCATTATTAGAGAGAGAAAAGGATGATCACTTAAAGCTGGAAGATTATATTAAGCAAATATCGACTGCTTTAAATGATTATACTCATTTAACATATGCACTTGACACAGCTGTAATAGTTGCAGCTACTGATACGAGCGGAAAAATTATTTATGCTAATGATAAATTTTGCGGAATTTCAAAGTTTAGCCGTGAAGAACTTATTGGGAAAACACATAAAATATTAAACTCAGGCTACCATGATCCATCCTTTTTTAAAAAGATGTGGAAGAAAATTAAAGAAGGAAAGGTATGGGAGGGAGAAATAAAAAATAAAGCAAAAGATGGGACATTCTACTGGGTGAAGACGACTATTGTTCCATTAAAAGATGCAAATGGTATTCCCAATATGTTTATGGCATTAAGAACAGATATAACGGAAGGGAAGCTTGCACAGGAAAAATTAGTGGGAGCCTTACAAAATGATTTTCGTACTGTTGTAAATTCCATGCATAATCTTATCTTTAAAGTTGCAAGAAATTCGCAAAATGAATTTGTTTATGTACTTAATGAAGGTAAACTCGCTTATCATTTGGGATTAGAAAAGGATAAGATGAAAAATAAATCTCCAAAAGATATTTACCCGGTTCAATTAGCGAAAATGTTAGAAGAAAAATATGAGAAAGCTTTTGAAGGGAATAATGTCACGTATGATTACTCCTTTAATGATAAACAGCTTCTAACTTACCTATCTCCTGTTTACCGTGACAATATAGTTGTAGAAATAATAGGCTGTGTAAATGACATTACAGAACTGTATGATGCACAAGAAAAAGTCAAATTTATGGCTTTTCATGATAATATAACAAATTTACCAAATAGAAGGAAATTCATTGAAGATGTATCAGGTTTTATTACACAGTCTAAGCTTAATAATGGTAAATTTGCTGTTTTCTTTCTTGATTTAGATCGTTTTAAACAGATTAATGATTCGTTTGGACATAAGGTTGGAGATAATTTAATAAAAGAGGTATCCCATCGCCTGAAAAAAGTTGTAGAACCAGCTGGTAGAGTATATCGTTTAGCTGGAGACGAATTTATTATTGTTTATCCGAATATTGAAGACGAAAATATTATTAGTCAGTATGCCCAAATAATTTCAGCAGCATTTGATACTGTTTTTAAACTCTCTTATCATTTAGAAATTTATACTTCTACAAGTATTGGAGTTAGTATTTATCCAGATCACGGTAAAGACTATGATACATTACTAAGAAATGCGGATATTGCGATGTATGCTGCTAAAACAAATCGTAATAGTGTTTTTTCAATTTATCGGCCAGAGATGAATAAAAATCAAGAAGAAGCATTATTAATTGAACATCATCTGCGTAAGGCGATTGAGCAAAATGAGTTAGAACTATATTATCAGCCAAAGTTAGATCTGAATACAAAACAGATTAATGGGGTAGAAGCACTATTACGCTGGAATAACTATTTATTAGGTAATGTTCCACCGGATAAATTTATTCCAATTGCTGAAGATACGGGTTTAATTATCAAGTTAGATGAATGGGTTTTAGAGAAAGCTTGCCAGCAGAATAAAGAATGGAATGATGCTGGCTTTTCGAATCCTATTAAAATGGCAGTAAATATTTCTCCATTACATTTTCGACTTTCTCATTTTGAGGATGTAGTGAAGAGGATTTTGGATAAAACGGGACTGGAGCCAAGTTTATTAGAAATTGAAATTACAGAAAATAGTTTTATTGATAATCATGAAGAATGTATTGCCTGTTTAACAAAGCTGAAAGATATAGGTATTTCAGTGGCAATTGATGATTTTGGAAAAGGATATTCATCTTTAAATTATTTAAGGAAGTTTCCTATTAATTCTTTAAAAATTGACCGTACATTTATCCAGGAAGTGTCGGAAAATAATGAAGACATAGCAATTGTGAAAGCAATTACTCATCTGGCCCGTGAATTAAACTTGAAAGTAGTAGCAGAAGGAATTGAAACGAAAGAAGTAATTCGTATTTTGGAAGAGTTAGGCTGTGATGAAATACAGGGCTACTATATTAGTAAGCCTCTTCCCAAAAAACGATTTGAAGAGAGTTATGAACAAATGAACTACTGTAGCGATTTTCAATAATAAATATGACTTTACCATATGATTGCGGTCCTGCATTCACATGTGAAGTATATAAATCTAACTTTATTTTCCGACATGACAATGGAAAAAGGAAAGTAGTAATTACTCTATCATTTTGAAGGAAAACTTGGTTGATTTTTAGCTCATCCATTTGCAAGATGAGCTAAAAATCGTGCACCATACTAAGTTTTCATTCTATCCATGTTGGAATTTTAAATTGGAGTTATATATACTATATAATTAATTTATAACTAATGAATATACAGGAAATAATAGATTATATTAGAAGATGAATTGTAATCAATTTCCGTTCACACACCTTGATGTTACAGTTTTATAGTTAATGCTGGCTTTTAAATATTGTATAATAATTGGAATATAAGGTATGGAGGACTTAATGTCATGGCTAGAAATGTGATAAGGGATGAAAAAGTGAGGGAGGAAAGGAAGCAGCTTATAATGGACTCTGTCTTACAGCTTATTGTAAGAAAAGGAGTCGGTTCGTTAAATATTAGTGAGATTGCGAAAGAAGCAAAGCTTAGTGTTGGTAATATTTATAACTTTTTCAAATCAAAAGATGAAATATTGGATGAAATATTAAGAAAGGGCCAGGAAGAATATCGTGTATTTGTTACAAAAGTAGCTGAAAGGGAAGATATAACTCCGATAGAAAAGCTGCATTTTATTTGTTCGTCCTGGCTTTCTTTGAAAAATAATTGGGCTTTTACAATGATGATTCAGAGTATTAGAATGAATGAAACGGTAAGAGAAGAATTAAAAACAGTGATTACAAGAAGATTCACACAAAATTTGCAACCGATAGAAAAGATTATGAAAGAGGGACAAGAACAAGAGATTATTATTAATGAAAATCCGTTAGAGCTGGCTTATTATTTTGTAAGTCTTATTCAGGGCTTAACATTACAGCAGATTCCATCGAACAGTGTGCCGGTTAAGATGAATGCAGATGGAATTATTCATCTTTTTATGAAAAAATAGTTGACATTATAAAAAACTGTTGTTAAATTAAATTCAACAGAATGAATTGATATTCGCTTTGTGAGAAGTTTAAATTATTAATATGCTAATCTACCAGACAACTGGAGATTTAACACTGTAAAGAAACTTACCTCAGGTTCTTTATAGTGTTAGTTCTCTAGTTTTTTTTATTTTTAAATCCTAGTAAACAGATAAGAAAAATTAAATGTACAGGAGGAATTTTGATGAGTTCACAAACACTTGTTGTGGAAAATTTAAATAAAGTTTTCTCATCTCCGAAAGGTAATGTTGTTGCTTTAAAAAATATCGACTTGGAAGTGAATAAAGCTGAATTTATTACAATTATTGGTCCGAGCGGCTGCGGAAAAAGTACTTTGCTTAAAATTATTGCCGGACTGGATACAACCTATGACGGAAATGTTCTCCTTAATGAAAAGCCTATTGCTGGGCCGAGTATAGAAAAAGGATTTATTTTTCAAGAGCCGCGTTTATTTCCTTGGCTGACAGTTGAAAAGAACATAGCAGGGAACTGGTCGCTTAAAAAACCTGAAGTTAGAAAAAGAGTGGATGAATTAATTGAGCTTGTACGATTAAATGGGTTTGAGAAATCTTATCCACGTGAGCTTTCAGGAGGGATGGCACAGAGGGTAGCAATTGCCAGAGCTCTTTTACGTAATCCACAAGTATTGCTGCTCGATGAGCCATTTGGAGCACTCGATGCATTTACTCGTTCGCATATGCAGGAAGTATTACTTGATATTTGGCAACAGAATAAGACGACAATGCTTTTTGTTACACATGATATTGATGAAGCAGTCTTTCTGGGAGAAAAAGTAGTGATTATGAATCCAAGACCTGGACATATACAATCCGTCTTGCCGATTGACCTTCCTTTCCCAAGAAAACGATCCTCACAATTATTCCAGGAAGTGAGAAGAAAGGTGTTAAATGAATTTGAAAAAGTGGAAGAACAGGGATTTACTACTGGTGCAGGTATTTAACATTTTATTGAAAGCAGAGGAGAAAAAATGAAAAAAATAAGCTATTTATTATCTCTTGTTTTAGTACTAGTAATCATTGTTGCTGGATGCAGTAATTCAACTGCTAAAGAAACAAATAAAGAAGGAAGCGAAAAAACTAGTTATGACGGACTCACGGTAAAACTTGGAGTTCAGGGCAGCGGAGGCTTGTTTGGAAAAGCACGTGAAGAAAAATGGTTTGAAGAAGAGTTTGAAAAACTTGGAGTTAAAGTGGAGTGGATTGAATTCCAAAGCGGTCCGCCGATGACAGAAGCAATGGCATCAAATCGGCTTGATTTTGCGGGATTAGGAAATATGCCGATCATTGCTGCACAAGCTGCTAATATTAAATTTAAAGTTATTGCACAAACGCTTGAAGGAAAAAACAATGTTGCAATTATAACGAAAAAGGACAGTACGTTAAAAAGTCTTGAAGATTTAAAAGGGAAAAAAGTAGCTGTTGTAAAAGGAAGCAATGCTTTTAACTTTTTATACCGTGGTCTGGAAGAAGCAAAAATAAAAGCTTCCGAAATAGAAATTATTGAACTTCAGCCAGATGAAGCACAATCGGCATTTGATTCAGGCGGTGTCGATGCATGGGCTACATGGGATCCTTACATTACGATTAATACATTAACAGATAAAGCAAAAGTACTTACAGACGGAGAAGCTCTTGGTGTATTATCGCCTTCGTTTACAATTGTTCGTGAAGAATTTGCAGACAATTATCCTGAGTTAGTGACACTTTATTTAAAAGTAGTGAAAAAAGCTCTCGCATGGGAAGAAGAAAATTATGATGAAGCATTGGAGCATTATGCCGCAGCTAATAAGGTGCCAGTAGAAGTTATAAAAGGAACACTTGATCGTTCAAAAATGATTAGTATTCCAGTGAGCGATGAAATTATTGCTGAACAGCAGAAAACGGCGGATTTTCAATATTCTATTAAAACTATTCGCAACAAAGTTGATGTAAAACAAGTATTTGATAATCAATATATAAACGAAGCATCAAAATAAATAGAAAGTGGGGAGAGAGATGCTTCAAGCAGAAACAAATAAAGTAATTCATCAAAGAGATATAAGAAAACAGCAGGCTATAAAGAATAAACGTTTTATAAAAATAACAAATATTCTACTTGGTATGCTCTTGCCGGTGGTACTTCTCCTTATATGGGAAGTACTTGGCCGGATCGGTGCTCTCAATCCAGTATTAGTACCGGCCCCAAGTGCTATTTTGCAGGAATTTGCTTCATTAACATATTCAGGGGAATTAATAAAACACTTAAGCATATCAGCCTGGAGAGCTTTACTCGGGTTTATATTAGGCGGTACTTTAGGACTTGCAGCAGGTATTTGGGTAGGGTTTTCTTATAAAACAGAACGCCTTTTAGATCCATCCCTGCAAATGCTTAGAACATTGCCGCATTTGGCTATCGCTCCGCTTTTTATCTTATGGTTTGGTTTTGGAGAAACATCTAAAATTTTACTAATAGCAAAAGGAGCGTTTTTCCCGCTCTATGTTAATACATTTCTAGGAATTCGTTCAGTAGATAGTAAATTTTTTGATGTTGCAAGAGTACTAGAGTATAGTCGTTGGCAAACAATTACAAAGCTGATTTTACCAGCAGCACTACCTAATATTTTATTAGGTACAAGACTTTCCATAGGTGTTGCCTGGCTCGGTCTTGTTGTGGCAGAACTGATGGCATCAAGTTCAGGTATAGGTTATTTGCTTAATGACGGCCGTTCGTTTGGAATTACCACATTAGTTTTTGTAGGAATTATAACGTTCGCAATCCTTGGTAAGCTGTCGGATTCCTTCGTGAAATTCGTTGAGAGAAAGACATTGAGCTGGCAGGATGTATATAAAGGAGATGAGCGGATATGAAAGCAAAAAATTCATTGAATACAACTCGCTCCATTAAAAAAGACTGGTTAGATTATATACCAAAGCCGCTTCATGGGTGGGTTATCCCTATTTTACTACTTATTATTTGGCAAGTTGCTGGTGAACTTCATTTGATCGCTGAAAATCTTTTGCCTACACCGCTTGCAATTGCTGCACAGTTTGTGAAACTTTCAGCCAGTGGAGAATTATTTGAACATTTACAAATTAGTATGCTTCGTGCAGGATCAGGGTTTATTTTTGGAAGTGCAGCCGGATTGCTGCTTGGTCTTTCAGCAGGTCTATCAAAGATAGTGGAAAAAACATTGGATCCATCATTACAGATGCTTAGAACTATCCCATTACTTGCGCTTATTCCGTTGTTTATTCTTTGGTTTGGTGTTGGTGAATTTTCAAAAGTATTAATGATTTCACTTGGAGCGTTTTTTCCAGTCTATGTTAATACTTATTTAGGGATTCGTAATACAGATTTAAAATTGTATGAAGTATCAAGAGTTTTTCAATATACGAAATTTGAGCAGCTAACAAAGCTTATCGTTCCAGCAGCACTGCCGAATATTCTTTTAGGATTAAAACTATCTCTTGGAGTATCATGGCTTGTCCTCGTTGTAGCTGAAATGATGGGAACAAGTGCAGGAATTGGCTACATGATACAAGATGCAAGAAGCTATTCCCACACAGATATTGTGTTAGTAGGAATTATTATTTTTGCTATTGTCGGCTCCAGTTCTGATTTTATTGTAAGAGTCATTGAATCAAAGGTACTTAGATGGAGAGATACGTTTAAAGGATGAATGATAGAAAGGAAGTAGGAATATGGGTAAAAGAAATGAAGAGCTTCATCTAGGAGCATTTATTTATTATAGCGGACATCATCATGCAGGCTGGCGTCATCCCGGCTCCGCTGTTGAAAAGATGTTCGATATTAATTTTTATAAACAATTGGCGTTAACAGCGGAACGTGGAAAATTTGATATGATGTTTTTAGCTGACTTGCTATATGTACATACACAGCAAGTAGAAAAGTCGGCATCTGGTATGTTAGATCCACTTACTTTATTGTCAGCCCTTTCAACTGTAACAGAAAAACTTGGGCTGACAGCTACTGTATCGACTACCTATAATGTTCCTTACGATGTTGCTAGAAAGTTTGCCTCATTAGATATGATAAGCAGCGGCAGGGCAGGATGGAATATCGTAACATCCCAGCTTGATATTGAAGCATATAACTATGGGAAGAAAGGGCATCCGGAACATAGTCTTCGTTATGAAATGGCGAGGGAATTTGTTGAAGTGGTAACTCGTCTATGGGATAGCTGGGAGGATGATGCACTTATTTTAGATCGCGAAGCAGGAAGATTTGCTGATCCATCGAAGGTAAAGCAAGTCGATTATAAAGGGAAGTGGCATTCAACAAAGGGACCTTTAAATGTACCGCGTCCGCCTCAAGGTTATCCTGTTCTTATTCAAGCTGGCTCTTCAGAAGCTGGACAAAATTTTGCAGCACAATACGGAGAAGTAATTTTTACAGCACAGCAGTCATTACTGGAAGCTAAAGCTTTTTATGAAAATGTTAAATCAAAGCTCAATCAATATGGAAGAAATACTAATAGCTTAAAAATTATGCCGGGGTTATCCCCAGTTATTGCTGCTACAGAAGAAGAGGCTTGGCGAAAACATAAAGAATTACAAGAGTTGATTCTTCCAGAAGTAGCAGTAGCCGTTATTTCCGGCTTTCTCAATTATGATTTATCAAAGTATCCAATTGATGGACCTCTTCCTGAAAATATTCCAGATCCAGTTGCAGCTTCAAATGGAATGAAAAGCCGAGTAAAATTATTTATGGATATGGCATATAAAGAGAAATTGTCTATTTTAGAATTAGGCAGGAAAATACTTGGTGCTCGGGGACATCTACAGTTTGTCGGTACATATGAACAGCTCGTTGATTTCATGGAGCAGTGGTTTAATGAATATGCATGTGACGGCTTTAATATTATGCCGCCGATCCTGCCGGCAGGATTAGAGGAATTCGTTGATCATGTTATTCCATTATTACAAAAACGAGGACTGTTTAGAAAGGAATATGAAGGTATTACATTAAGAGAACATCTTGGACTTGAAAGACCAGCCAATGGGCATTTCCTTAGAAATGAACATCTCGGAAAAATAACTCATTTTTAAAGTGGATTCATATGGAAGAGAGCTTACATTCAAAGTAAATGAATGTAAGCTCTTTTTAATATATTATTCTTCTTCAGAGAAAGATTTTACTTTTGTTCTTGTAACACTGCGACGTCCATCAACGCTTACAGGTACATCTCCGTCAATTGTAATTCTTCTAACTACTCTATGTGCATCACCATAGTCATTTATTGCATAATGTTGTGTTGCTCGGTTATCCCAAATAGCGACATCACCAGCGTTCCAATGCCAACGAACGGTATTTTCCAATTGTGTAACATAGTTTTGCAATACAGAGAATAAATGAGTTGAATCAAAAGAAGAAAGACCAACAAACTGTTTTACAAAATGACCAAGCAGAAGATTGCGTTCTCCTGTTTCAGGATGTACGTGAACGACAGGGTGTTCTGTTTCGTACACAGTCGATGTAAATACTTTACGAGACTCGGCTTCTTGTTCAGTAGAGACATTATCACGTTTTTTTGCATAGTCAAAATCATTTGTATGAACAGCCCATAGTTTGTCAGCAAGATTTCGTAATTCTTCAGGGAGGCTGTTATAAGCGGCAGCAGTATTTGCCCAAACTGTATCACCGCCTGCTTCAGGTATGACAACAGCCCGTAAAATGGAAGCTTGCGGATAGGCATCAACGAAAGTAACATCTGTATGCCATGAGTTGGCACGGCCGCCATGATTGGAATCAAGTTCTAATAAATAGTTTGAGCCATCTTTTATGGGAACAGTTGGGTGGGCAACAGGTTTACCAAGCAGCTTTGCAAAAGCTTCTTGTTCTTTATCGTCCAGATGCTGCTGATTGCGAAAGAAAACTACTTTGTATTTTAAAATAGCATCACGAATAGATTGAACGGTTGATTCATCTAAGTTTGCAGTTAATTTAATACCAGATATCTCTGCTCCAATACGTCCAGCTAACTTTTTAATAACAATATCTGCTTTAGTCTCAACTTGTTTCACTTCACTCATTTATGTTTCCTCCCTGTTTTAGCCTATCTTTTGCAGGCATATTATTTCAACCGATAAAATAAAAAGGAGGCCAGAGTATAAGTACTCGGGCCTCCAGATGACTGGTTAGCTATGTAATAAACTAAACATATCGGTTTAGTCATATATTAAACCCTCTTGAAAGGGATGTCAACTATAAATTGAATATTCAGATTATTTTACAATTGGTAATTTTAAAATATATCCTCTACTATTTAAAAGAATGATAGTTAACAAGTCGTACTAACTTATTTTATCTTAAATAGTACGATAGAAAGACCTGTATTGGCTATTCAGCAAGATGGTTAATAAAATTTAGAAAAATGTCATATCAAAAACACTTCTTTTGATAGTCGAAAGAAGTGTTTTTAGGGGAGTATACTTTAAAGTTATTCTATTAATTATTTATCATCATCATTATTTTTACTGCGGGATTTTCCGCCTTTTTCGCCAATCTCTTCATAGAATTCTCTATCATGATTTTCGGAAGTAGCTTCCCCGCCTTTTCTTCCGATCTCTTGATAGAATTCCTTATCATGATTTTCAGCGGTAGCTTCTCCGCCTTTTTTGCCGATCTCCTGATAGAAATCCTTGTCATGGTTTTCAGCGGTAGCTTCCCCACCTTTTTTGCCGATTTCCTGGTAGAATTCCTTATCATGATTTTCAGCGGTAGTTTCTCCGCCTTTTTTGCCGATTTCTTGATAGAAATCCTTGTCATGCTTTTTGGAAGTAGCTTCTCCACCTTTACGTCCTGCTTCTTCTCTAGACATTTTATCTCTGTTTGCCATAATTCATCGCTCCTTTTAGAAAGTTTTAAATTATGTTGCTGCTTACAGTCTTATATATTGCCTTTATAAATCTATTAGAAACCTTTATTTGAGAATTTTTCCTTTTGTAAACAAATTGTAATATTGCTTTTTGTTAATAATGAAGGGATATTACCTTATTATTCTTCCTTATTGAAATGTAATAATAATGGGATTTAAGAAGAGAAAAAAGAATTTCATATACTTTTTGAAAAACATCTAGTGCTTTAAATGAATTTTATAGTATAAAAGATATTTTTATTTTAAGAATATGAAAATTATATAGATGAAACTTCTCTAGCGGAGGATTTTTTTATCCTGTGCTTTGTTTTATGGAATAGTTTATGGGTATTACATGTCTATATCAGTATTTCTAAGGAGGAGAATTAAAAATGTTTTATCATGTGAAAGAATTACAATTTGAAGCAAAACCAGATCGTCCAGATGCTTTAATGGCAAAGAAATTACAGGAACTAATAGGTGGTCAATACGGTGAAATGAGTGTAGCGATGCAATATCTTTTCCAGGGCTGGAGTGTTAGAGGAAATGATAAATATAAAGATTTACTTCTGGATATTGGTACTGAAGAGATTGGACATATTGAAATGCTAGCAACTATGGTTGCGAGACTATTAGATGATTGTCCAATTGAGGAACAGGAAGCAGCAGTAAAGGACCCTGCTATTGGAGCAATTATGTCAGGAATGAATCCTCAGCATGCGATTGTATCAGGATTAGGGGCAAGACCTTCTGATAGTGTTGGGAATCCTTGGATGGGAAGTTATATTATTTCAAGTGGTAATTTACTAGCAGATTTCCGTGCGAATTTAAATGCAGAATCTCAAGGAAGGTTACAGGCTGTAAGGCTTTTTGAAATGACGGATGATCGAGGTGTGAAAGACCTTCTTTCTGTATTAATTGCAAGAGATGCTTATCATCAAAACCAATGGGCAGCAGCTATTGCCGAATTAGAAGAAAAAGAAGGATTACTTGTACCAAGTACATTCCCTAGAGAAAAAGAACGTATGGATATTGCTTATGATTTCTATAACTTTTCTGAAGGAGAAGCGAGCAAGACAGGCCGCTGGGCAAGTGGACCTTCTTTAGATGGAGAAGGAAAATATAGATATATAAAGCAGCCAATGCCAGAGGCAGGGATACCTGTTTTAAAACCGGCACCTTTAAAAACACATAATACATTGCCATCTGTTTCCCTTGGTGAAGAATAAAGATAGAAAAACGAATTGAACGTTTTAAAAAAAGCTCCTGAACAGTTAGCTGAAATTTTTGTAAGATTTTAAAAAAGTATATGTAATATTAAAGTTTACATGATCATCTGTTTTATTCGTTTCTATTTGAAAAGCCTTATGAAAATCTGTAATTTTAGGCAAGTTTACTATAATAAATTATTGAAAATAAAAAAGACTATCCTTATTTTAAAGGGATAGTCTTTTATTCTGTATAATCGTATGCTTTCATGAAAGCGTCTGAGATATTAAAGCTTGGAGGATTAGTTACTTTACGAGGCTGCTTTTTTCCACCAGTTTTCACTTTATTGTATATATTTACAAAAGCTTCCGGGATGAAAAAATCTGTTGGAATTAAGAGGTTTTCTGCTACTGTATTTGCATTTAAAGTTCTAGCCATTTTATCTTTCTCCTTTTTGTTTTTTTGTATGGAATGTACCTTTATTATTAAACATTCGACGTATTTTGACAAAGTCGCCATTCGGTCATGAAAACGAAAACAAGTGAAATGAAAGCCGTTGTCATCATCAATTTTCTTAATAATTCTTAAAAATTCACTGTTTTTCATACCAAATTGAATAAAGCATGGATTTTATCTCATTAAGGGAATGAGTTGATTTTAACAGAAATGGTAAAACCTTCTTTATTAAATGGAAGTGATATATAATAATGAAAAGTTGATGGTATTTTTATTATAAAAATGGAGGAGAAAATGAAACTGAACCCTGTTGTTCTTATGATTGTTATAGCATCGGCTGTTTTTATCGGTCTCAATATAAATAGTGAACGATTAGGAATAGCATTTGAAAGAAACGAGGAAAAAGCCCCGGTTTTAAGTCCGGAATATTTGGTGGACTATCTTTCAAAGAATGGCTTTTATATTTTGCCGGTTTCTAAAAAAGAAAAATACGATATTTATAGAGGAGAGAAGTCTCTTCACGATTCTAATATAGTCGTACAAGTGGAGATACATTTATGAAAGAGTAAGTGAGAAGGCACTCGTTGTAAAAGCAGATATTGATGCCAGCCGTTATAAAAATTATGGAAATCAGAAAGAAGTAGAGAATTTAGTGAATCAAGTAGCCGGTACTTATTTTGTTCAATTAGCTAGAATTCCCTATGACGGCTTAGAACCAGAGGCAGCGGGGAAATGGGTGTATTCCAATTTATTAACCTCGTATAGTGATGATTTAAAGGAAAAGACCGGTACGAAGATTGGGGAAGCTGTTATTAGTATGTCTGGTAATAGATTACATAGAACGTTAGAGATCAGTTTGTAGATTATAAAGTGAAACTTCCATCGGTAAGGGGGGCTTATCCCGGATGATGCGATTTACACATATATAGTATGGATTCTATTATTCGGACCTTTATGGACAGTTGAGCTCCCGCTTCACTTCTTTACATTTTAGAAGTTTGAAGCGGGAGCCTTACTACCCGTTATGGCTCTGATAAAATATTACACTGCTAGTAGGGAGATTAAAATGGAGATTAAAAGAATAACTAAAGAAGAAGCATGGAAACTGAGACATGAAGTAATGTGGCCACATAAAGATTTAGAATATATCAAAATAAAAGATGACGATTCTGGCATTCATCTTGGATTATTTAAAGAAAATATACTTATTTCTATCATTTCGCTTTTTATTGATAATGAAGAATGTCAATTTAGAAAGTTTGCGACTATTCAAAAGGAGCAGGGAAAAGGATATGGAAGCAAGCTGCTGGATTATGCGCTTAAGGAAATGAAAGATAGAGGTGTGAAAAAGATTTGGTGCAATGCGAGGAAGGATAAGACCGGTTTTTATAAAAAGTTTGGATTGAAAGAATCTGAGCATACGTTTGAGAAAGGGGGAATTTCCTACATTATAATGGAAGAGTATGTAGGTTAATATACAATTATTCATTATGACAGGGAAAGGAGTGCCTATATGCAGTTAACGATTAAAGCTATTGATGAAAATGTCCAAGCAATCTCTTATTTACTTGCGAAAAATCCGAATAATATTTATGAAAGAAATCATAAAGGACATTTAGTTCGTCTTTTCTATAGCACGTTCACAGATACAGAGTTGGAAGTGACTATTTTTGTTACACCAGATCCTCTAGAGTTAATTAAAAATAATGCAAATATGTATGATATTACTCATTATATTAATGACAGGGAATTCGCTGTCAGCAGTATTTTTTGTTCTTTGATCAGATCTGCGCTTGGTACAGCCTTAAATGGACAGCCTAAAGAGGAGTTTTTGAAATGGGTGGATCATTCTTTTTCGTTTGAATTTAGTTTTGGACCGGTAGTTACAAATTTATCTGATGACCAGATTAAAGATCTTTTTGAACCATTAGGTTATGAAATAAATATTACTTACGGAGAAACTGATTATTCATTTCATTTGAAATCAAAAAGCAGTGCGAAATATATTGCTTTAAAGGGTAAAAATACATTGCAAAATGCTTTGAGACAGATCTTTATATTAATTCCAGTATTAGATAATTATAAGCATTATTTTATTGATGAAAAAGAAGTAGAGAAATTAGAAAGATACGGAGAAGGCTGGCTGGAAAAGCATCCACAAAAAGATTTTATCATGCGACAGTCTCTCCGTTTTAAGGAATTATATAAATTTATAGAACATGACAAAAAGAATAAGAAAGAATTTAAACAAGAAGAGACAAAAGTTCGTTTAAACGATCTCCGTTATGAAAAGATTATTAATATGGTACAAGGACAAAAGAATAAGGAGAAAATTGTTGATTTTGGTTCAGGTGAAGGAAAGCTCTCCCTTCGATTAGGATTTGTTGACGGAGTAAAGGAAATACTGGCTGTTGAACCTTCTGAAACAGCGACAATACGAGCGGTAGAACGTTTTAATAAGGTGGAAAATCAAGAGCGATTTATTACACCGACGCCAATATGGGGATCTTTATTTTATTATGATGAAAGATTGAAAAATAAAGATATTATGATTTTATGTGAGGTTATCGAACACATTGATGAGTACCGTCTGCCGAAAATAATGGAGACAATCTTTCGTGAATATGAGCCAAAATTATTAATTATTACAACTCCAAATAAGGAATATAACGAATTATATAATATGGACGAGCACTTCCGTCATGAAGACCATCGTTTTGAATGGACAAGAGAGCAATTTCAAGAGTGGTGTTTGGAAAGAGCTAGTGAATATCCATATGAATTAATATTTGATGGAATTGGAGAAAAAGATAAAATTTATGGTTTTCCAACTCAAATATGTATGTTTATAAGAAAGGAGGATTAATGATGGAAATCATTTTACCTCATTCGGGTATTGTATTACTCGTTGGACCATCGAATAGCGGTAAAACAACGATGTTGAGTAATTTAGTTGAAAAAGGACAGATTCTGCGATCGGAAATTGTAAGTTCTGATGAATTCCGTATTTTAGTAAGTAATGTCGATTTTATTGATTGGCGTGAGAGACCGAAAGATGAAGTGGACAGCTTATATGATCAGTATGAAAGTATTTCTAATGAAGCATTTACAATGATGGACTCTATGATTGAAGCGAGATGCAAGCTAAATAAACTTACGTTTGTTGATGCAACGCATCTTAAAGAAGAAGAGAGGAAAAAATATATTTCTATAGCAAGAAAGCATCATGTTCCAATTATAACGGTTATTTTAAATATTTCTCAGGAAACATTGCTGGAAAGAGATGAACAGAGGGATAACCCGCGAGGAAAGCGGAGAATTAAACAGCAATATCAGCTTTTTAAAAGAGAAATTCGTTATATAAAAAAGGAAGGCTACACTGCAGCATATGTGATCGGTGAGAAAGAAAGTGTCGAGTTTATTAGACGCAGCAATCAGATTGAAATTGATATTAACGATGGTATCGATATTATTGGTGATATTCATGGCTGCTATGATGAAATGATTATTCTTTTAGAAAAGCTGGGCTATATAAAAAATGAAGCCGGTCTTTATATTCATCCAGAAGGAAGAATATTTGTTTCACTCGGTGATGTAATGAGTCGAGGACCGAAATCTCTTAAAACAATGCAGTTTTTCTTAAAACATTTTGAACATAATCTTACTTATATGATTGACAGTAACCATGGGTGGAAAATCGCCAGATGGCTTGATGGAAAAAATGTAACGCTAGGCCATGGAGATGAAAAAGTAGCTGAAGAATTTAAACAATATGAAGAAAAATTCGGTGCGGAGAAAACAGCAGAAGTAAAGAGGAAATTAAAAGAATTCCTTGTAAAAGCTCCGTCTCATTATGTATTTAAGAAAAATGGTGTTCCCTTATTAGTTTGTGCCCATGCGGGAATAAAGGATAAATATATTGGGAAACAATCACGCAGAATTAGTGATTTTTGCAGATATGGTGATACTGATGGGATTGATGAACGGGGCAAGCCAATAAGGAAAGACTGGTTTATTAATCATAAAACGAGTGCGCTTATCGTATGGGGACATGATCCGAAACCGCAGCCTCTAGTAATTAATAATACAATTAATATTGATCAAGGTGCTGTTTTTGGTGGGCAGCTGACTGCTTTTCGTTATCCTGAAAAAGAATTTATTTCTGTTAAAGCGAAAGAGAATTATTCAGGGGTCGACGATAATCCTTTACAGGAGTGGGAGAGAAACCGTTTAAATCCACCTAATATCGGTAAATTTATAAACGGCTATTCGGTATTAACAGAACAACTGGGTGAAATAAATATCCATCAGGATTTTGTAAAACCGGCAGTTGATACGGTTTCACATTTTACGATTCCGCTTGATCAGTTAATTTATATTCCACCAACGATGAGTCCAGCTCCAGTAACTTCTGCATTAGATCATTATCTCGAACATCCGAGAGAAGTGATTGAATATTATCGAAGCAACGGAATAGAGACAATGGTTGCTGAAAAGAAACATATGGGAAGCCGGGCAATCCTATTTTTATTTAAAGATAAGACAGTGGCAAAGAAATATACCGGAATAGAAACTTTAGGTGTTATTTATACGAGGACTGGGAGACGGTTTTTTAATATCTCCACGGAAGAAAAACTAGTGAAAGAGATTAATAAAGATTTGCATGCAAGTAATTATTTTGAGAAATACAATACAGAATATTTATTGCTTGATGCGGAAATTATGCCTTGGAATTTGAAAGCGAAAGAGCTAATTCGTAATCAATATGCCCATGTTGCTGAAAATGCGCTTTTAGACCGGATGAAATTAAAAGAAAAGATGGAAAGAGCAGTTAAGAAGAATGAAGAATTAAAGAATTGGCTCACGGAGTATGAGCATAAACTGGAAAATGCCAAGGTCTTCAAAGATGTCTTTCAGAAATATTGCTGGGAAATTGAAAGTACAAATGATATACAAATTGCGCCTTTTCATTTATTAGCTCATAGCAATATGGCATTTTTTGATCGTTCGCATATATGGCATATGGAGAAAAATAGAGAATTTTCAAAGTGCTCTCCTCTGTTTGTTGAGACCGATTATAAAGTGATTTCTGATGAGGCGAGTGAAGAAGAAGTAATCAAATGGTGGGAGGAAATGACAAGCGCGGGACATGAGGGAATTGTCATTAAACCTGAGACCTTTGTCGCTAAAAATAAAGGGAAGCTTCTCCAACCTGCCATTAAGGTGAGAGGGCGTAAATATTTAAATATTATTTATGGAATGGATTACTTAATTCCTGAAAATTTAAATAGATTAAAAAAACGGAATACAAATAAAAAACAAAAAATGGCGTTAAGAGAATTTGCATTAGGTGTTGAAGGGATCCAGCGTTTTGTGAATGGAGAATCAATTGAGAGAGTTCATGAATGTGTTCTCGCTACGCTAGCAATGGAATGTGACCGTGTAGATCCAAGATTATGATAGATGAAATATCCTCCTGAAATCAGCTTATTAGAGATTTATCAGATACTTTCTTTCTTAATTGTATGAGGGAAGTAGCAGAAATGAATATTATTATAGTATATTTAATAGGGACAAATACCGAATAAATTGATATAAAAATAAATGGTATGTATGGATGAACTTTATGAAGTTAATCTTTTTTGAAGTATCGTTTCAGGAGGATCAAAAATGAATTCATTATCTATGAAGCAAATAATGGCTGTCGGTCTTATGTTATTTGCTCTCTTCTTTGGTGCAGGGAATATGATTTTCCCGCCATTACTTGGACAAGATGCAGGAACAAATACTGTAACTGCCATTATCGGTTTTTTAATAACCGGAATTGGTTTACCGCTTCTAGGAGTTTTAGCTGTTGCTAAAACAGGTGATGTGCAAACAATGGCAAGCCGGGTTCATCCGGTTTATGGAGTTATATTTACAGTAGCTCTTTATTTAGTCATTGGACCATTTTTTGCGATTCCTCGTACAGGCACTGTTTCTTATGAAATTGGTGTTCTTCCTTTTTTATCGGAATCAGCGTCTCAAAGCCAATTGCCATTAGTCATCTTTGCTATTGTTTTCTTTGCAGTAACTGCATGGCTGGCAATGAATCCATCTAAATTAGTAGATCGAATTGGAAAGATTTTAACACCGGCTTTATTAATTATTTTAAGTGTGCTAGTCGTTAAAAGTCTGCTGACACCTTTAGGAAAACCACAATCTCCTGCTGTTGTGTATAAAGATGGCCCTTTTTTTAAAGGTTTTGTTGATGGATATTTAACAATGGATACACTTGCTGCTCTTGTATTTGGGATTATTGTTATTAGTTCAATCAAAGAGCTTAATATTACAAATGAAAAAATGGTAACAAAGATTTGTATTCAAGCTGGTATTATCGCCGCTGCAGGACTTGCTATTGTATATATTGCACTTGCCTTTATTGGTGCTACTAGTCCAGGGGCCATTGGTATACAGGAGAACGGAGGAGCGATTCTTTCAGGCGCAGCTAAGCATTTATTTGGACCATTTGGGTCTATTATTCTTGCCTTAACTATCTTTTTTGCCTGTTTAACAACTTCTGTGGGCCTAGTCTCATCATGTGCAAAATATTTTTCGCAGCTGATTCCAGCTTTCTCGTATAAAATGGTCGTTATTATTTTTTCTGCTTTTAGTACAGTTATTGCGAATGTCGGTTTAACCCAGCTTATTGCATTTTCTGTGCCAGTATTAATTTTTCTTTATCCATTAGCGATTGTGTTAATATTGTTATCATTTTTTCACAAAGTGTTTAATGGATACTCCTTAGTTTATATAGGAGCATTAATTCCAACAGGCCTCATTAGTCTTGTTGATGGATTAAAAGAAGCTAAATTAAATGTTTCGACATTAGTCGATACATTAAGTTTCTTACCGTTGTTTGCAGAAGGAATTGGCTGGATTACACCAGCCATTGCAGGTGCTGTAGTAGGGTATTTCATCGCTTTGATTACTGTTGGACATACAAAACAATAATAACTATTTTCGATAAGCATTTAAAAAAGCGTCTGATAAATTGAAATCAGCTGAAATGCTGTCTTTATTTACAGTCGGTGGTTGCTTTTGAATTCTTGAAAGAGCGTTTGGAATAAAATACACAGAACCCATTAAATTTTTATTTCTCATCTTGTATAACCTCCTTAGGATATAGGGGAATCACTATTCAACATGATTGACAGACAAGTGTTTATTTAAACGCTTGTTTTTTTATATTTGAAGATGTTAAGGAGACATAATGAAGGGAGTCAGCTTTTTAATGAAATTTAAATTCTTCCCATTAAGCCTGTTCTAAATTTACTCTTCCTTTATATGAATAGTAGTAACTGATCATATAAAGTGAGGCGATTTTATGTCTTATACAGGTGTGACTGTTGAAATAAAAAATGGACTTGCAATGATTAAATTAAATAATCCGGGACGTGCAAATGCTCTAAGCAAATTTCTCGTTGCTGATTTAGCTTCTGCACTTGCAAAATTAAAAAAACGTGATGGCCTTCACTCTGTTATTTTCACTGGTGGGGAGAGCAAAGCATTTTGTTCAGGAGCTGATTTGAAAGAAAGATTGGAAATGGATGAGACTGAAATTATTGAATTTGTTAGTTTATTAAGAAGAGTATTAGCTGATATAGAGGAATTACCAATGCCTACAATTGCAGCGATAAAAGGTTTAGCTTTAGGTGGAGGATGTGAACTGGCCCTGGCCTGTGATATACGTATCATAGAAGAAAATGCTCTCATTGGTTTACCAGAAGTATCATGGGGGATCATACCCGGAGCTGGTGGTACACAAAGACTTACTGAACTTATCGGTGCTGGAAAAGCGAAGAAAATGATTTTTACAGCTGCAAAGCTTACAGGGAGTGAAGCATATGAAATCGGCCTCGCTGAATATATTGTTTCCAGAGGACAGTCAGAGGAAAAAGCGTTGGAAATAGCGAAGGAAATAAGTTGTAATTCTAGGAATTCTATTGAGTTAGCGAAAAAAGCGATCAATTTCTTTAATAAAGACCGATTAGTACAAGGATTAGAGGAAGAGTGGAATTGTTATAAAGAAACGATTAATCATTCTGACAGGCTGGAGGGGCTCGCATCATTTAATGAGAAACGTAAGCCTAAGTACTTTTAAAGTATTTTTAAAATAAGGGGTCAGCTCTCTCAATTATACTTTTTAAATAATGTATAAAATTAGAGAGAACTGACTTTTGCTTTTATAGAGGTTTTAATCTAATGGTCTTCTTTTACTCTCCATATAAAGAGCATCCAGTTCATTAACCGAAAGACCTGTTGCTTTTTTAAATCCTTGATTGAAGTCATTTGCTTGTGCTGTATACCGGATAATTTTTGGAATAATATCTTCACCATACTGTTCTACAAGATAGTTAATAGCAAAGTAGCTCTGTGCATATATATCATAGGCGCCGGTTCTATATGTTTCCCATTGTTCATGACTTGCTAATTTCTTAAGCGGTACTTGCTCAAAACTGTAATAAGGATAAGTTAATCCTTTCATTCCAACATATTCAGAAACACCTTCATGGAACCATAATGGAATACGGTATACGTATAAATTATTCGCTTTAATATATGTTTGGAGACGGTAATGAGTATATTCATGCATGATAGTGCTGTGAAAATAAGCATATGCTGCGTCCCATCTTGTTAAAATTCTTTTATAATCCTTAACAGCAATGCCGATCACTGCATTTGTATCATCGTAATATCCTAATGTGTCAACTAATGATGTGTAAGTTTTTAAATCTTCTTTTGAGTTATGTAAAATTAAATTAATTTCCCGGTCCTCATTCTTTTCAAATAGTCTATCATTAATTCTTTTTGCTTCAGTGAGAGAACTTTCTATGATTGGAAGCAGTTCACTTTCTTCCTTTTGATGGTAAACAGTCATATTTAATATTTTTTCAGTCTCTTTATACTGTTTTATTTTCTCATAATTTGGTGAGCGATAGTTATCTGCAGCTAAAGGGACAGAAAATAATTCAATTTTATCTTGAAATGTCATACTCTTTCCGAACTTTGTCATAATAATCATATTGATAGAGAACAACATAATAATTAAAAAAGAGAGAGCAGCACTTGTAATAATTAAGAAAACAGAACCGGTCATTCCCTTAAATAATAAAAAATTAAATTTTTTATTATTTTGAATGAGTTTATAAGTGCTCAGACTAAATATAAATATTAAGAGAATAATTAATAAAATACTTAAAATAAAATTCCAAGTGAAATTAGCAAATAAAAATAAACTAGTAAATAGAGCAGAACAGATTATGAATTGGGAAAGGGAGTTAAATACATTCCAAAAAAGTTTAGAGTATTTATTCAAGTTGTGCTTCACCACCCTGTTATAATGGCGTTAGTATTCTTAATCAATATAATTTCTTCAAGACATAGGTTTTTCCTGTTAAATATTCATAAAGAAAGTGAAAGAATGTTAACAATTGATTAAGGAATAATGAATAAAAGTCTCTCAACTTTAAAGTTGACTGTAAAAAAGATTAGCAAAATGAGCAAATATGAAAGCCAATGGAAAGCTTATAATGACAGACCATCCTTTAATAAGGCCTTTTTCTTCACTGATTCGAAGAGCTTCTTTATAACCATATAGGAAATGGAAGAGTGAAAGAGAGAGAGTGAGCAGCATTAGTAATATTGATATTATCATTTGCTATCCTCCGTATATTTAATAGTCTACTACTACTATTTGATGCAAATAGGCGAGTTATTATGATAAAGAGTCTTAAAAATTTAAAAGTCATAGAAGGATTTTTAACATTGAGGAAAAATTATGAATGAAAAAGAGGATGGATCAAAAGCTATTATACTAGCTGACTCACCCTCTTTATTATTTATATTTTACGAAGTACCAATCTTGGAGCAGTTAATACTATTAAAGAAGTTACAACTGCACCTACAATAAATGTTGGAATCATATAGCTTGAGTTATAACCAATTGAAAAAGCCCATACAGGTGTATTTTTTGGCGCGTAATGTGCGAAGAAGTATACTCCTGATAAAACATGTGCGGAAAGGCGAAGCAAACAACCGATAAAAGTTCCTAAAGTAATATAAAGGATAACTGCATTTTTCTTTTTGTTATTTAAGCCGTCCCTGACTTGCTTTGCAAAAATCCCAGCCATTCCAACGAGGGAAAAAGCTAAGAAATAATCAATAAATCCTTGGAGCGGATAAGTAACTACAGACTTTCCTATCGTTACTTGGAGTAATCCAAGCAGCAATCCTGATAAGAGTCCTCCTTTTAACCCCCAGCGGAATGAAAGGATAAATATAGGGATCATAGCTAAAGAAATATTTCCGCCTTGAGGCCAAAAATTACCGATGATGCCTGACACTAAGTCTAATAAAAAAGCTAGTGCACTAAGCATAGCAACTTCTATTATAAATAATAGACGTTTTCTGCTTTCCATTAATACTCCTCCTCCTATTATTTAACTTTAGAAACTGATAGTAATACAAAAAGGCAATACGGGGATAATTAAGATGGTTTCCACGCATTGCCTTTATAAACGTTTAGAAAATAAATCCATCCACATCCCTACGCAAGTACTAACTACCAGGTTCAAAGGGTTAGAACATTGTTCACTCTCAGCTTTAATAAGCTCCCCTCGTGGTTAAATAATTTATGTATTAGATTTTAAGAATAACTATACATCATTCAGACAATATCCGACAATAAAATTTTATCCCAGCTTTAAAGGGCAGTAATACTCTCCTTTCAAAATTCCAGCAATTCGAGGAAGTGAAGTGGGAGATCCAACTGCCTCTAAAGGTCCGATGGGTTCAACTAACTATCAGTGGGGATGAGGAAAACCCCAGCTGATAGAAGTTTTACTTTATAAAGTTCCTATCTTAATGGGATATAGGGATCATGCTTATACTATGAAATAAAAATCAAACAAATTATTTTGAATAATACAGTATTAATTTTAAAAAAATTATAAAAGTACTTGTTATATATTTTTTAGTATGTTATATTTTTAAAAGTCTTCTGACAAAACATCTTAACAACAAATTGACTCTGTTTGATTTAAGTTTTGAAAATAAAAAACTTTTGAAAAATAATTGACAATTTAAAAACAGGATGTTAATATGAAAAAGTCGCTTCTGAAGCGTACTGATCTTTGAAAACTAAACAAAACCAAGCGTGCCAACGTTGATTT
>NZ_BCVG01000042.1 GCF_001591625.1 Metabacillus fastidiosus NBRC 101226 | reverse complement strand
GGTGGGAATACAAATTATAATAATAATCAGTTATTTTTATAAAAAGCAGTCCTTAAACTACAAAAAGGCTATCATTTTGATCAATTTATTCATAACGATAGCTTTTTGTAGTTGAATAATACTTAACTAAGTGGAAATTATAAACGGAAAGCTTAAAAATGGTGTGGCGGTGGTTATAAAGGATAAAGACTTCTATGCTGGCATTTTCAGCTTTATAATTGGTATTTTCGCAATTTATATGTTCTTTCATGCGACTAAGGAACGTTTTTTGAATAATAAAACGTATGACCACATCAGGTATATAACCCCATTTCCAGTTAGTTTTAATTTCTTGTTTATTAAAATTTTGTTTATGGTAGGAGGGCTTTTATGTTTGGCTATTAGTGTATACGGAATTATAAAACCATTTCTATAGGCTAATCGTACTTCAACTAACGGGTAAAGTTACTTAAATAATGAGGCTGCCTTTTCTCTTTGATAATCTGTGTAGGTTGGTTGAAAATAGTGAATAAATATAAACATAAACATAAATATAAAGTTAACTCCATATAAAAGAATGATAAGCGAGGAGACTAATCATGAAGCCTTATGAAATAAATAACATGATTATTGATGATGAATTTGATGGTGAAGAATTCGTGACAACTGATTTTGCTTACCAAAATAAAGATTATAGCATTACTTTTAAAAAAGCAGACCTTGAAATAATTAATACATGGGTTTTTAAAGATGGTACGTCTCTTCCAGCAAATTTATCTGATAATATTATTGAATTAATAAGAGAAGAAGTTAAAAAGAGAATCTAGTCACATGTACTAGTTCTAATTTATTATGGTTAGTTTTAGAAAAGTTTTGATTATTAATATAAAGACTCAACTAAAATTGGTTATTAATGTTGAAACATATTTGAAATTGGATAGAATTTTTTCGATAAACGGGTAGCTTTTTTTAAAGAAAGTACATTCTTTCGTGAATACAATTTTATTTATCGATCTTCCACAATCGGGCGCGATTGTTGAGCAACATGGGTAGAAAATGATCAAATTTTTTAATAAAATCGAAACTTAAATATGTTAGATAATAAGCCATTTTGATCAATCTTTTTTCAAAATGGCTTATTTTAATTTGCTGTAAAATGCAACTTCATTCAATATTTTTAATCAAACTTTATTTCAAAGCTACAACTGAATGTTCTGGATATCAACATCTAAATAATTCCAAATAGTGAAATATATGTAGTAAAATAAAAAGGTATTTAAAGTTAGGAGGAGAAAAATGAAATATTTTATAATTACGGGTACATCGAGGGGAATTGGAGCATCCTTAGCAAAGAAATTATTAGACGAAAATCATCACATTTTTTGTATTTCCAGAAGTAATAATCAAGAACTAATTAGTATTTCAAAAGAAAGAGATAATAAATTAAGTTATTATCAATTCGATCTTTACAATATAAACAAGATTGATTTACTTTTTGAAGATATATTTAAAGCTATTAAAAATGATTCTGAGATAGAATCTATTTATTTAATAAACAATGCAGGTGTCTTATCTCCACTTACACCATGTGAAGAAAATAAAACGGAGGATATTTTGAGAAATGTAAATATTAATTTAATTGCCCCTATGGTCATTACTTCCAATTTTATAAAACATACTAATATTTTAAACTTAGACAAACGTATTATGAATATATCATCTGGCTCAGCAAAGTATTTATTACCATCTCAAAGTTCTTATAGCACTTCTAAAGCAGGATTAGATTCTTTTTCTAAAAGTATAAGCATAGAGCAGATGAATAAACCTTTTCCTGTTAAGATTATTTCAGTGTATCCAGGAGTTATAGATACAGAAATGCAATCTGAAATTCGTTCTGTAAAAAAAGGAGATTTTCCATTTGTTGAACAATTTATTCAATTATCTAAAGAGGGGAAATTACAATCTCCGGAATATACAGCTGAAAAATTAATAGAATTACTATTTAATGAAAATTTCGGAAATGAAATCATTGTCGAAGATTTAGCTCTTACTACATAACCTTTTTAATTAATAGTATTAATTAAAACTTAATTTAAACAACAAAAATTGGAGTTATTTTCGCTAATGCATTCGGACTCCAAGAAGTTGTCGGCGGAGGAATCGGTGCAGCAATTGAAAACGGGATTAAACGAGGACTATTTTCTAATGAAGCAGGAATGGGAAGTGCACCAAACGCAGCTGCTACAGCTAATGTGTCACATCCTGCAAAACAAGGCTTCGTTCAGGCATTAGGTGTTTTCTTTGATATGATTATTATTTGTACGACGACGGCTGTTATGATCTTATTATTTACTTCCACACCAGACCCTGCTTTAGACGGTATTCAGATTACACAGGTAGCAATGGCTGCACATATAGGAGACTGGGCACAAATATTTGTAGCTATCGCTATTTTCTTATTTGCATTCAGCTCTATTATAGGGAATTATTACTACGGGGAAACAAATATAAAATTTCTAAGTGGGAACCGCTTGTGGCTTATTCTTTATTGTTAGGCAGTGGTTACAATGGTTCTTTTCGGTTCGATCTCCGGTTTCCAATTTGTATGGAACATGGCAGATCTGTTCATGGGTGCGATGGCTATTACAAACTTAATTTCTATTATGCTCTTAGCGGGAATTGCTATTAAAGTATTAAAAGATTATACGAGACAGAGAAAAGAAGGGAAGGACCCTATGTTTCAGCCTCATACTATTATAGGATTAAAAAATGTGGAAGCAAAAGAAAAAAAGATAGATACACAGCATATAAACTGTGTTATCTATCTTTTTTTGGAATGAATTCAAAAATCTCATGTGATTCCAAACTGTCAATTAAGCGGTTCAGCCAGTCATAATAATCTAGGGCTTTATTCAGCTTTTCAATATCACTGTTAATTTCTCCAAGTATTTCATTATCTAAGTCTTGTATGTCGAGTAGTTCTTTTAATTCATGTAAAGACTTCTCAATCGCAGCAATATTCATAGAAACGCCATTTCTCCATTTAGTGGAGAAGAAATCGATGAAATTTTGATGCCAATCTTCTTCTACTTCATATAAATCTTTTCTTACACCTTTTTTCCATACTTTATTCACCATATTAAGATCGGTAAGACTTCTTACAGATGTGCTCATACTTGTTTTACTCATACCGAGTTCCAATTTCATGTCATCTAATGTCATCGGTTCATTTTGAAAGTACAGCAATCCCCATAGTCTTCCGATAGAAGGACTAATTCCATACAAGTTTAAATTTTGCGAAATGGCTTTAATGACACGTTCACGTGCTTTATTCAGTTTATCCTCTACCATTAATAGTATCACATCCTAATAGAACAATAATTATAGACTACCTATTTACAGAAAGAATGTAAAGAGATCGAATATGGAGTATATGTAAGTAATGCAGAGGATTACTAAGAATACAATTTGTAAAGTACGTACAGAAAAAACTGTACATACTTTATCGTAGAATACAGCGTTATATGCGCTTTGTAATCATTTTGTCATCTATCTATAATAGTTAGGGAAGCAAATTTTACAAAGATTGGAGGAATAGATCGTACTATTAGGAACTAACTCGAGGTGAAAGTATGGATAATTTAAAAATATCTGTTAAAGAAGTATCAAAGATTTTCGGAAAGAATAAAAAACGAGCAGTACAACTTCTTAAACAGGGAAAAACGAAACAGGAAATTTTAAAAGAAACAGGTTCGACTGTCGGTGTTAATCAAGTAAACTTTGATGTCTATGATGGAGAAATATTCGTTATTATGGGACTCTCTGGAAGCGGGAAATCAACATTAGTCCGAATGTTAAACAGATTGATAGACCCGAGCAGTGGACAAGTATTTATTGACGGCACAGATATTGTCAAAATGTCAAAAGAAGAGTTAAGAAATGTACGCAGAAATAAAATAAGTATGGTTTTTCAGCAATTTGCTCTTTTCCCCCATCGTACAGTACTTAAAAACACCGAGTACGGGTTAGAGATACAAGGTGTTGACAAGACAGTTCGAACAGAAAAAGCAATAGAAGCATTAAAGCTAGTTGGACTGGAAGGATATGAACAGCAATATCCGAGCCAGCTAAGCGGGGGAATGCAGCAAAGGGTTGGACTGGCACGCGCGCTTGCGAATGATCCTGATATTTTATTAATGGATGAGGCATTCAGCGCTTTAGACCCGCTTATAAGAAAAGATATGCAGGATGAACTGTTAACACTTCAATCTACAATGGGAAGAACGATCATTTTTATTACCCATGATTTAGATGAAGCTTTAAAAATCGGTGACCGAATTGCATTAATGAAGGACGGAAATATCGTTCAGATCGGTACACCGGAAGAAATTTTAATGAATCCTTCTAATGACTATGTCGAGCGATTTGTAGAAGATGTTGATTTATCAAAAGTACTGACAGCGGCACATATTATGAAACGCGCCGAAACGGTTCAAATAGAGAAAGGACCGCGTGTCGCACTTCGGGCAATGAAAGATAACGGTATTTCATCGATTTATGTCGTTGATAAGAAGATGAATCTGTTAGGTGCTGTAACAGCGGCTGATGCAAGAAGAGCAGTGGAAAATAATTTTTCATTAGAAGCTGTATTAACAAAGGATATAAAGACAGTCACACCTGAAACATTATTAGTTGATTTATTCGATGACGTATCAAATGCTGTTATTCCAGTAGCAGTCATTGATGACATGAACCGTCTGAAGGGAATTATCGTTCGTGGGGCTCTTATTGGAGCATTAGCAGGAAATGAGTCTTATATTAATGATTCTGCTGACCAAGATAAACTTCCTGAAATGAAGGAGGTGCTGTAAGATGGAAAATCTATTTCCAAAATTACCGATCGCAAATTGGATTGACAGCATAATTGAATGGCTGGTAAATCATTTTGAACCTGTTTTTGAAGGAGCATCAACAGTTGTAGAAAGTTTTGTTGATGGAATTGTTTCAGGACTCGGTATTATCCCATCATTTCTATTAATGATTATCGTTGGATTGATCGCTTGGAAAGTTTGTAATTGGAAGATTGCTTTATTTACGATTATCGGACTTTTTCTTATTGATAATTTAGGATATTGGTCAAATATGTTAGATACAATTGCCTTAGTTATTATTTCTGTCGGTATATCTATAATTCTCGGTATTCCTATTGGAATTTGGGCATCGCAAAGTGAAACAGTGAGCAAAGTTGTCACCCCTTTACTTGACTTTATGCAAACGATGCCTGCATTTGTTTATTTACTGCCTGCTATTTTCTTCTTTAATATCGGGGTAGTACCGGGTGTTGTTGCTTCTGTTATTTTCGCTATGCCGCCAACAATTAGATTAACTATCCTAGGAATAAAACAAGTTCCTAAAGAGTTAATTGAAGCAACAGAAGCTTTTGGCTCAACGACAGCGCAAAAACTAATAAAAGTCCAATTTCCAATAGCGTTACCAACGATTATGGCTGGTATTAATCAGAGCATTATGCTCGCACTGTCTATGGTTGTTATCGCATCTATGGTCGGTGCACCGGGTTTAGGAGCGGATGTATACAGAGCAGTGACACAGCTTCAAACAGGTACAGGCTTTGAAGCAGGTCTAGCTATCGTTATTATCGCGATTATATTAGATCGTATTACTCAAAATATAGGTAAAAAGAAAACTGGGGGAGAAATGTAATGTTTAAAAAAGCAACGAAATTATCATTGGCATTAGGCTTAACTTTTGCGTTGGCTGCGTGCGGAAGCGGAGAGAAAAGCGGTACTTCTCCTGCAACAGTAGGTGAGAGCGTAGACTATAAAATTACAGGAATTGATCCTGGTGCAGGAATTATGAAAGCAACCGCAACAGCAATCGAAGAATATGACTTAAAAGACTGGAAGCTAATCGAAGGTTCTGGAGCGGCAATGACTGCTTCTTTAAAGAAAGCATATGATAAAAAAGAACCAATTATTATTACAGGATGGACTCCGCACTGGATGTTTTCTAAATTTGATTTAAAATATTTAGAAGATCCGAAAGGTGTATATGGAGGAGAAGAAAGTATCCACACAATCGCTAGAAATGGATTAAAAGCTGATCTTCCTGGTGCATACACGGTATTAGATCAATTTACTTGGACTCCAGCAGATATGGGAATTGTTATGAGTTCTATTCAAGACGGAAGTTCTCCGGAAGAGGCGGCAACAACATGGATTGAAGGAAATGCTGAGAAAGTAGCAGAATGGACGAAGGATGCTGCAAAAGGAAACGGAGAAGAAGTAAATTTAGCTTATGTTGCATGGGAAAGTGAAATCGCAAGTACGAATGTAGTCGCACAAGTATTAGAAAGCTTAGGCTATAAAGTAACATTACGCCAAGTAGAAGCGGGGCCAATGTGGGCAGGTGTCGCTGATGGCAGTGTTGACGCACATCTTGCCGGCTGGCTCCCATTAACACATAAAGACCAGGCGGAAAAATTCAAAGGTAAATATGAAGACTTAGGAGTTAGCTTAAAAGGAGCTAAGACAGGGTTAGTTGTACCGAAATATATGGATATCAATTCAATTGAAGATTTAAAGAAATAAGATAATTATATAGAGAAGAGGGTAATAAGAAATAAACGGATTTCTTATTACCCTTTTTTTATTTTAAAGAGAAAAGAGAAAGATTAATAAGATAGTTTTTTAAGAAAAGTCAAAGGAATATCAGAAAAGCTGATTATCTCCTTTATCATTATCTTTCATTAATATGCTTTTGGTTATAACGTTTTTCTTGGTATCGTTGATAAAACCAAATAGCAAAGGTAAGCGAAAATCCTCCCGTAAAATAACCAGCTATAATATCACTCGGATAATGCACTCCTAAATAGATACGGCTTATTCCAATTATGAGAATGAATATACAGCTTATGAAGATTAAGATCGTACGACCCCATCTAGCAGGAATATGGCGCCATAACAAGAAAGTTAAAATCCCATAAACGGTCATGGCATTCGTTGCATGCCCGCTTGGAAAACTATAACCAGCTACTTCAATTAGCCGATGTAAATCTGGACGAGCTCTTTGAAAGAATAACTTTAAGATAATAAAAAGAAGATTAGCACCTAAAATGACAACAATAAATAAAATAAGTTCCGAACGTTTTTTAAACACTTTATAGAAGATAACCAATGCCATAATAGAGATAACTATAATAGACCCTGTGGAACCAATAAAGGTGAAAAATTTCATAATAATCGTCAATAGTTTTGATTCAAATCCCTGAATAAAGGATATAACCGCACTGTCGAATTGGATAATTTCCTGCCTGCTAATTAGAAGAGCCATAAAGCAGAATCCAACCAGTGATAACAGACATAAAATTAAAGCGGTAGTAAATTGAAATTTCATGTTCATAAAAATGTCTGCCTCCAAATCATTAAATTTCCTCCATTATCTATCATGCAAAATTAATAACTATGGGTTGGGAAGATGTAGGGGTATTCATTTTATTATTATTTTCTAGTTGCATTTTATACAATCTTATACGTTAATGAGGTCTATGTTTAACGATTCTTTTTCCGAAATTAAACAACTTTATTATTTCTAGACATCATAACTGCTTGTTTGATATAGGGAACTGAAAGATGAAAGTCTTAAAGCACATCGTGAAGATAGATGATCGAAGTAGAGCCGCAGCTAAAATTACGGAAACTCATTCTTACCAAAATAAACGGAATGGAGTGTATGCATTAGATCTTAACAGTAGAATAAAGAGGGAGGATTTAATGAGGATGGAAATCTTAATTATGAAAAACTACGAAAATGGTATACTAGGGACTTCTCATACGAAGCAGTTAGTCTGAATGGAAGTTGAAAAAGTCCCTCTTTTTAGCTAGTTCTATGCAGTTCTATCGTCTTTTGTAAGTGACCAAATAAAGGCTGCTACCCAACCTAAGAATGTCCAGCCCACTAATAAGTTTAAAAAGAAAATAGCTACAGTATTGTTTTTCTTTTTTAACAAAGCAATAATAAAAGGGATAAAATATGCTAAAACTGCTATTGCTATCATAAATAATAATGCTAATAAACCAAAAAAACTATCCACAAAAATTCCCTCCTTTCAATTTTGAAATAATAACTTCAAAACGGTAATAATAAAAAGAATCCCAGTCATTCATATGTATTAATTTTTATAAAAAAAGAAGGGATTCCATAGTAAAATTTTACAATAAAATGGATAATTTTTTAAATGAAAGAAAATAGTTTGTTAGTATTAAAAATCTATTATTTTTATAACTCTAATTTAGTTTTAAGATTATGCATCTATAAAAAATGGTATGATCATATGTCTTATTGCCAATCCTCATACAAAGGAAGGGGAATTAAATGAAAATAATATTTAATTTTCTATTAATATTAAGTTTGTTATTAAATGTAATCTTCGTTTGTTTTTTTAACGATTTTATGGAGTTAGTACCACCAGGTTCTATATATCTTTTATTGTTTGTTTTTTTTCTTGGAAATTTGTTATTCTCATTAATATTATTGATTAAATCCGTACTTAACTATCAACATTACAAAATAAGAACTTATCTCTCTTTTATTACATTTGTGGCTAGTGTTTTGAGTACATTTATTTGTTTTGCAATAATTTTCACGGAATATTTTATAGGACCACCTGCTTAAATCAATAACTATATTAAAAAGATGGTCTTCTATTAGATGTAGACCATCTTTTTATGACTTTACTGCCAATCACTTAGCTTCCTAGAAGAAACATAGTTAATTTAAATACATCTTGTAAAAAAATTAGAGGTTCCTTATAATTTATAGGTATAATGACTAGGGTATTTTAGCCTAATATTCGATAAGCGTAACGCTTTGAAAGATGTGGATGTAAAAAAACAAAATAACTACAACATCAAACAGTTTCCGAAACATCCTTTCATGAAAATCTTTCCTTTTAACAGGTTAGCTAAAAATCACCATTAGGTATAATTATGCTTCAAAATAATTTAAAATTTGAGATACTTGGAGGAAATATTCGATGAAATGGACAATTGGCAGGAAGTTGATTTATGGTTTTGCAGTCGTTCTATTTATTTTAATTGTTATGATTGGTGTAAGTTATTATGAAATAGATGTTGTGGATGATACTTATAGTTCTGTAATCGAAAATGAAGCGGAGAAAGCCGTGGAGTTTAAAGAGCTGCAAGTTATAGCAAAACGAGAAACCATTAGTTTGCGTGGTTATTTACTTTTAGGCAATGAGCAATCATTACAAGATTTTGAGATAACGAGAGCGGAATATAAAGAGAAATCCGAACATTTATTGGAGACACTTGAGATTTCACAATCTATCCAAATGCTCAAGGAACTCAATCAAATTGAGAATGAATATGCGCAATTTGCTGGGCAAGTTTTCGAGCTAAAAAGACAGAATGACACAGATGCTGTTAATGCTTTGATATCGTCCCAAGGTCCTGATATTATAAATAAATTTGATGAACAATTGAATAAGTTATCAGCCTTTCAAGACGATCTATTAGAAAAGGGCAGTAAAGATGCCTCTGAAAAAGTGGCTGATACTAAAGTAGAGATTTTAGTATTGGGGATACTTGCTGTTATGATTGGTATTGGGATAGCTATATTCATAGGTCGTCTTATCTCAAAACCGGTAATAGAAATAGCGGATGCAGCAACTAAGATTTCCAATGGCGATCTCACAGTAGACGATATTAAAGTAAAAAACAGAGATGAAATTGGAGATTTGGCAAATTCATTTAATCAAATGACAGGTAATCTTAGACTTTTAATTAAAAAAGTAAGCTTAAATTCTATACAGGTAGCTTCATCGGCGGAAGAATTAACAGCAGGTGCGGAACAAACTACACAAGCAACTCATCAAATCACAACATCAATCCAAGAAGTTGCAGGTGGAGCAGAAATGCAGGGACAGGGTGCAAATGAAAGTTCACTGGCGATGAAAGAGATGGCAGTCGGTATTCAACAAGTTGCACAAACAACTTCCTTTGTATCTGAATTAGCAATAGAAACAAGTACCGAGGCAATTAATGGAAATGATTCACTTCAAAAAGTTATACACCAAATGAATACAATTAGTGAGGTTGTAGATAATTCTGCCTCTGTTGTTAAAGAGTTAGGGGAACATTCTAAAGAAATTGAAAAGATTATTGAAGTTATTACATCCATCGCTGATCAGACAAATTTATTAGCTCTTAATGCTGCGATTGAAGCTGCTCGTGCAGGTGAACATGGGAGAGGTTTTGCGGTGGTAGCTGATGAGGTAAGAAAGCTTGCTGAGCAATCTAAAGAGTCAGCAGATCAAATCGCCAGCTTGATCCGAAAAATCCAAGGAGATACAACCCATGCGGTAAATGTAATGGATAAAGGGACACAAGAAGTTAAAGTGGGAATAGTAGTCGTTCATGAAGCAGAAGAAGGTTTCAAAAAAATTCTGAGATTAATTGAACAAGTAACATCTCAGATCGAAGAAGCTTCAACCTCATCCGAAGAGATATCTGTCAGTGTAGGAAAGGTTAGTGTCTCTATCGAAGAAATTGCTCGTATTGCTCGAGATTCTGCTAGTAATACTCAAAATGTTGCTTCTGCTTCAGAGGAACAATTGGCATCAATGGAAGAAATCACTTCTTCCGCATCCGATTTATCCAAAATGGCAGAGGAATTACAAGTACATATTAACCAGTTCAAAGTTTAATAAAATGGAAGAGTCCCTGGACTGTACTAAGCATGAATAAAAAACATCCTGTTTCATTTTAATAGTGAAACAGGATGTTTTTTTATGGTGGGATATCGACAGACACTTAATAAAGTAATCATAATAAGTTAGTAATAAAATGAATTTATAACAATGCAAGGAAATATTTTGCTGTGAGAAAATGAAAAGAGAGCTTCTGTTTTCTTCCATCATATGAGAAAATATAGACTATATGGTAACACCTCATTCATTTTTAAATAAAAATTCAAAAGGAGTTAGTGATTATAGATGCAATACATAGTGACAGCTTATGACGGGACTGATGAAAAAGCAATCGATAGAAGATTAGCAGCAAGGGAAGAACATTTAAAATCCGTAGAAAGAAGATTTAAAGAAGGACAGCATTTATACGGTGCAGCCATACTTGATGATGAAGGAAAAATGATAGGCTCAATGATGGTAGTGGACTATCCATCAAGAGAAGAATTAGATAATTGGCTGAAGGTTGAACCCTATGTTACGGGAAATGTATGGAAGAAAATAGAAATAAAGCAGTGTAAAGTGGCATCCATATTTACAGATAAATAAGTTCTTAGATCTAAATAACAGGAAATTTCCATGATGTTATGTGACTTAGTTGAAGAAGGGAAGCTAAACATAAGGGGGAATTTACTTGAAAAAATTTAAGATTATTACCTTTATGATATTAATTTTTTTAATCATTGCTGGTTGTGGAGAAGAAGAAACAGAGACAGAAGGTTATATTTTAAAAGTTGAAGAAGAGAGAGTTTTACTTGCTGAAAGCATTTCTTTTAAAGAATATACAGAAATGAAAGACCTTTCAGTTGATGAACTAACCTCTCTTGAACCTGTCCCTAATCTCATATATTTATCGTATAACAAAACTGGTGATTTTAAAAAAGGAGATAAAGTATCTGTAACAATTTTAGGCAATGAACTCACCTCATTACCTGCATACGCGAAAGCAAGTAAAATAAAGAAGTTTGAATAAAACGATAAACCCTCCTAAGTAAATAGAAGGTTTACGGTTAATTTGAAAATACCATTATCAATTAATATTTTGGAATGGTGGTTTTGTTTTTAATATCAATTCATAATTTTATTACTAACAGTTTTTTATAGAAGGGAAGATATAAGATGCTTAAAACAGCAATCGGAAAATTCCGTTTCATGGGATTTGTAGAAGGAATTTCTTTACTCGTTCTCTTATTCATCGCGATGCCTCTTAAATACGGAATGGACATTCCCCAGGCGGTCACAATCGTCGGAGCTTTGCATGGAATTTTCTTTATTCTTTATATATTTGCAATTCTTTATGCTACGATGAAAGTCAACTGGGCTGTAAAATGGGGTGTAAGTGCTGTAGCTGTTGCCTTTGTTCCATTCGGAAATTTCATTCTTGATTATTATTTAAAGAAATCCCCGTATATTAAAGAATAGCTGCTAAGAATACATACTATCTCTTCTGCATGTGGCTTTGAAATAAAGTTCGATCATTTATAATAAAGTCTGATCAAAGATCCTGTATTGAAATGCAGGATTTTTTCTTGTTCCGCAATCGGGCCATTTAATTGAATAAATCTAACTGTTTCTAGAGAAAACAGTTAGATTGACGAGAGAAAGTTTATTCACTCGTATTTCTTTAAAACAATAGCTGCATTATGACCTCCGAAACCAAATGAATTAGATAGACCCGTATTTATTTTCACTTGGCGAGCAACAGATGGTACATAATCTAGATCACATAATGGATCAGGAGTTTCTAAGTTAATAGTTGGAGGAACTATCCCTTCCTTTAAACTCATTGCTAAAGCAATTGCTTCAACTCCACCAGCTGCCCCTAACATATGACCAAGCATAGATTTATTAGCTGTTACTGGAATCTGATAAGCTTGTTTTCCAAACAGCTGCTTAATAGCCAGCGTTTCAGAGATGTCTCCTACTTTTGTACTAGTTGCATGGGCACTAATAACATCAATTTCTTCAGGAGATATATTGGCATTTTTTAAAGCTGATCTCATTGCAAGATAGGCACCTTTACCTTCCGGGTGTGTAGCTACGATATGGTGTGCGTCTGAACTTGCACCATATCCAATGACTTCTGCATAAATCTTTGCCTCTCTACGTAAAGCATGAGATAAAGATTCCAAGATTAGAATGCCAGCTCCTTCTGACATGACAAATCCATCTCGATTTTCATCAAATGGACGACTAGCTTTAGTGGGATCATCGTTTCTTGTTGATAATGCTGTAGCATTACTAAAGCTTGCTATTGATAAGTCTGTTATAGCTGCCTCTGTTCCACCCGCAAACATAACGTCAACTTCTCCAGAACGAATTAGTCTAAAGGCTTCTCCGATAGCTGTATTTCCGATTGCACAAGCAGAAACAGGCGACATAGAAGGTCCCATCGCTTTCCATTTGATACTAATTTGTGCTGCTGCAGCATTAGAAATCATGGCAGGTACTAGAGTTGGACTGACTCTTCTTGGCCCCTTCTGCCTAAGCGCATCAATGTTTGCAATCAAGGTTTCAATTCCTCCTATACCTGAACCTACATATACTCCTAATCTTTCTACATCTATACGATCAAGGTCTAACTTTGAATCTGCCCAAGCTTGTTCAGCTGCAGCCAAAGCAAATTGAGAGAAACGATCTAAACGGCTTGCTTCTTTCTTTTCTAAAATTTCGTCTACATTAAAATCTTGGATGATACCTGCTATTTTTGTCTTATGTTTAGTAACATCAAATGTATCAATAGTGGATATACCAGATTCCCCGTTAATCAGATTGTTCCAAAATGTTTTGATGTTGTTTCCTATAGGAGAAACTACTCCCATACCGGTAATCACAACTCTTTCCACTTTTCATTCCTCCAAATCAATAATATAATTGTATTTTACATCTCTTTTATCCTATTACAAGTTGTTGTTTATCCTAGTATAACTACTACTAGGTTAAATTGATTGATGAGGAGTTTTAAAAATGAATGATAAAACTAGGCTTGAAGCTCTGTCGACATTCTTAAAAGCTAAGCGTACCCAAATTAAGCCAGAGTCTATTGGTTTGCCTGCCGGAACTCGGAGAAGGACACCTGGATTACGAAGAGAAGAGGTTGCACAATTAGCAGGTGTAAGTACAACTTGGTATACATGGCTAGAGCAGGGAAGAGATATAAAAGTTTCTTCAAGTGTACTTGAGTGTATTTCTACAGCTTTGCAATTAAACAATGATGAAACAGACTACTTATACGACCTGGCATTAGAAGCAAAATTGGAAATTACAAATCCAAAAAAGGATCAATCAGAGCTCAACCCTTCTTTAAAACGAATATTAGCTGAATTAACATATTGTCCGACTATCATTACGGATCGACATTGCCATATCGTGGGCTGGAATCCTGCAGCTGCTCATGTTTTTTTAGATTTTGAACAAATACCGAATGATCAAAGAAATTTGATTAGTTTAGTGTTCACTAGAAAAGAATTAAAAGCATTGGCCGTCAATTGGGAACATTTTGCGAAAGGTTTTCTTGCTATTTTCCGTACCTATTATGGACACTATTTAGGCGATGAATGGTACAACCAATTTATTAAAGAAATGAGTGAATCACATTCAGAATTCCTTGATTTATGGCAAGAAAGTCAAGTGAGTAAGGCACCAGAAATGATAATTGAATTCAGACATGCTAAAGTAGGCAAAATGTTGTTTAATTTAACTTCTCTTCAAGTTCAAGGTGATATGGATTTACGATGCAGTATCTATACACCAGTAGAGGAAACAGATACAGAAAATAAATTAAAGCGATTAATGAAGAGGGTTTCCGTTTAAAATTAATAAAGAAATTTCATTTCACTAGTGAAATGATACTGATTACTAAACGAAGTCATTTTTCCTTATGGGAAAGCGTTAATTTTACTTTGTCCTCTTTTTACACGGGTGGATGGCGTTAGGTGAAGAAAAATAAGCTAATTTGCATTCATCTTTCTATTTCGGTATTCCATTATAGGGCGCGATTGTTGAGCAACATAGGTAGAAAATAATCAAACTTTTTTATAAAACCGAAACTTAAATATGTTAGATAATAATCCATTTTGATCAATCTTTATTTTAAAGCAACACTGCAATTTTTCAAAAAATCTAGATAAGCTAAAAACGACGATGGACTACATATCCAGTAGTATATCGTCGTTTTTGTATTAAAAATTTAAACTTGATTATTATACGCCTGGAAACCAGCCTGGGGTGTTAATGATTACATTCCATAATGGATCAGGTATAACTAATTGTTCTTGCTTATCTTTGTTAAGCTTCGTTATAATTTCATCGTCTTTTCCTTCTGCTACTTTTTGCACCCAATCGGGATCAATAATCAGCTCTCTGCCTAGTGCCAGAAGAGGAACACCTGCCGCAAATGCTTTATGAGCATCTTCGGCAGTATAAATAGAACCTACACCAATAAGAGGAACACGATTATTGATTGTTTCAAGCAAATATTCAATCCGTGTTTTATTTAAATCTGCTACACCTCTTCTTGGTTTTGAAAAGAATTCAGTTAATGAAACATGTAAATAATCTAAGCCTTTGTCGGCTAAAGTGTCTACGAGGACAAGTGTATCTTCCATCGTAAGTCCAGGTGTTTCTGGCTCTTCAGGTGAAAAACGATACCCGATAATAAAAGGAGATTCAGCATGCTTTTCAACTGCATTTTTAACCGCATCTACGACTGCTAAAGGGAAGGTTAATCGTTTTTCTAAGCTTCCTCCAAATTGGTCTTCACGTCGGTTAGAATGTGGCGAAAAGAATTGCTGGATTAAATATCCGTTGGCACCGTGAATTTCGACGCCATCAAAGCCGACTTCAATGGCACGACGAGTAGTCTCACCAAAAGCATGAATCATTTCCTCAACCTCTGATTCTGTTAAAGCTCTTGGTTTCACCTCTGGTTCTTCTGTTGAAACTCCTCCTCGTTCTGCCGGTATATCACTTGCACTTACAATTTCTCCATTTGGAACTAACTCTGGAGGACACATTCTTCCGCCATGGAAGATTTGTAAAACAGCTTTAGCACCTTGATCTTTAATCCCCTTTGCTAATTTCTTCAAACTCGGAATCATTTCATCACTGTCACCACCAAATTCACCATGAAACCCTTTCCCATTTGGAGTTACGTATGTACAAGCAGTAATGACCATGCTAACGCCTTTAGAGCGGCGGGCATAGTAGTCTACTTCTGCATCTGTTACTGTTCCATCTGGATTAGATGAGAAGTTTGTCATAGGTGCCATAATTATTCGGTTTTTTAATTCTATCCCCTTTGAGAATGTATAGGGAGATAATAAATCCTGATATTTCTTATCCATGTTATTTCCTCCTTAACCGGTTGGTTTACAGCTATCATATTGAATAACATAAGCCTTGTATATTTTTATACTATCCAACAAGTTGATCTTAAAACGACCTCTTTTAAATTTTATATGATTAGCTTGTGAGTTGAAAAATGATTTGCATGATGTTTTGGGGCCAACTTAGTACTAAGTATGCTTGTTTTCGTAGTAGAACTAAAATTGACTGATGATTGACAATTCAGGTGCTTTTTTCTTTTTAAGCAGTAAGTGTGGCTTTGGTATTGATTTATAAAAAAGTTTGATGTAGCTTTAAAATAATATTTGTTTGAAAATATCATGAAAACCCTTATAAAATCAGCTTTTCCATGTTAGTTAGTGGAAAGCTTTGATCTAAATATATAAAATATAAAACTCGGTAATAACAGGCTTCGTAAAAAAGTCATTACAATAAAAGGGGAAAGATATGAATGGCAGAATTAATAGATTGGAAAAATAGTGTTTATGGACATAAATTTATAGCTTCTTTTAGTGGGGGAAAGGATAGTGTTTTAGCTTTATATAAAGCGGTGAAGGTTGGAAAAGCGGTTGGACTGATCGTCATGATGGAGGAAGAAGGGAAACGTTCTAGATCGCATGGAATGTCTCCGGAACTCATACGTGCTCAAGCCAGATCTATAGGTTTGCCTGTATATACTGCAGCTGCAAGTTGGACAGATTATGAAAAAGCATTTATGCACCTTTTAGAAAAAGCTAAAAATCAAGGAGCAGAAGTGTTAGTAACTGGAGACTTAGATATGCCTGCTCATGGCTGTTGGCATGAAAAGGTTACGAAGAATGCTGGATTAAAACTTGGGATGCCTTTATGGGAAATGAATCATCATGAAGCTGTCCAAGAGTTCATAAATCTAGGATTTGTAACGATTATTGTAACTGTTAATTTATCATTTGGAATGCGAGAGGACGATTTAGGGAGAACGTTAACCCATGAATACGTCAAGGAGCTTGAAGCTCGTGGTATTGACCCTTGCGGAGAAGGTGGAGAGTTCCATACTACAGTAATAAATGGCCCGATTTTTAAATATCCTATTCCGGTTCGTAAGGGTAAAATTATTAAAGACGGAGATTATGCTTTTTTGCCTTTGGAGCTAGAACCGATGTCAGACATAATATAAACCTCAACTAAGTATAACCCCGTTCTAAATTTGGGACGGGATTATACTTGGTTGTTTAATTTTTAATGTAAGATGTTTCACTGCATTTAGAAATATAACAATAAAATCATTTAAATCTAAACACCATTCCATTATCGCACTCAATTTCTAAAGATCAAAAAATCCAGAAAGAACTTTAAAAATTGATCTTTAGTTATTGTACTAATACCCCCTTAGTTCAAGAAAACACTTTGGCTAGCTTTTTTAATAATTAGTTTCTTCTTTAATCTTCACCTTTTAAATAAAGTGAAACTTCCATGAGTAGGGGTTTTTCTCATCCCCACTCATGGTTAGTTGAACCACTCGGACCTTTACGAGCAGTTGATCCCCACTTAACTTCTTTGCACTTTCAGAAATTTGAAGTGGGAGTCTTACTACTCGTTAAGGCTGGGATAAATTTCTCCAAATTAGGAAAGATAATAGGAAAAGAAAGGAGAGAAATCGTTTGTCTTATTTATACAATCTTTATAGTACTGATGAAGGGCATTTTGGTATAAGCCAATCTTATAATATTCAATGTGATTTACCACTACATAAGTTTCGCGCTATTATGATGGAGTTTCGCCGTAATGATGAATTAGGTAATGATATAGAAGGATTCGTCAAATACATGCAAGAAACTTTTTCTAATTCCTTTAAGTTGTTTCATTTTGACGATACTGTACAATTTGATGCAGACCAGGAGAACAGTACGATTCTTGCTAATCTACTGGATGAAGTAGATCAAACTGTTTAATAATAATGTATGCCACAAATGTTTTCCAGTTCTGCGTAGTAGCTATCACTGTTATGAAAATCCTTATAATTAAATTAACGAATGAAGACCTCCTCTTTATAAGAGGGTCTTCTTTTTAAATAATCTGGACTTTACTGTATCTCGTTAGTTTAAGTACAATATTTCACAATTTCTTGCCCAGGTTTAATTCCCTCATTGACTTTTATCTCTATATATTTTAATATCCATTCAGTAGCGGAAAACACATTATTGGCAATATAATCGGTCCTCAAAAAGCGCGGATAGGACTTCTTTTTTAATGGAACCATGCTGTCGTTAAGGTTTGTTGGGAAAGGAAGGTTTTTCTCCTTATCCGTATTCCTTTGGTATAGTGTAAAAAAAGTGGGGGTTGATAGAATGTTTTTCTTGGGACTGTTCCCGCAGTTGGCCTTAAAAATCTTAACTGTAGCACTGCTGATTATACTCATGACTTATTTGATCCGCAAATCCATCAAGCTTTTCTTTGACAAAACGAGCATCTTGGATGAAAAGCGGGAAGAGACATTGATGCATTTTGCCAATCAGGTGACAAAGGTATTAGGACTGGTGTTCTTCTTTATTTATGTGCTTAGCCATTTCTTTGATCTGACAAAGTTTGTCACTGGTTCGGCCGTGATGGCAGGTGCCTTGGCATTGATCTTCCAGCATATCATCCGTGATTACATTATGGGGCTGACCTACTTATTTGAGCGCCAGATCCATCATGGGGATTATGTAATCATCAATGGGAACCGTGAGGGGAAAATCGAGGAAATCAGCATGCGCCACATGAAGATCCGCCAGTATGACGGATACCTCTATACGGTCTCCCATAGCAATATCACGGAACTTCAGAACGGGAACCGGGGGATGCGCCGGGTGAACGAAAGCCTTGTCCTCAACTACAGGCAAAATCCGGACGATGCGTTCAAAGTGATAGAGGAAGTAGCCCAAACATGCAATGAGAAATACGAGGAATACTTGTTGAAGGATGAGAACGGCGTTCCTGTGGAGAATTTCATATTCAACCAAATCACCGAGCTAAACGTAGATTTCAGGGGTCACCGATATTCAATATCAGGTCTTGTAAAGGAAACAGATTTCGCGGTAGCAAGCAAAAAAGTGAGGTATGAACTAGCGATAGCCGCTTACAAGAATGACTTGATGATGGCACAGAGCGAGGGATTGGAAGCCAACAAGGATTGTAATCCTCAAGTTTCTTTGTAAACAGAACATCAAAGCCTTTGGGAAAGCAATTGTTGCAGAAAGTTTATAGTTTATAAATCTCTTTTTATATCATTTCTTTTTAATTAAATCTATATATTTCATCAGTTCTTCGATAAACTATATTTTTCTTATTGAACTAACGGAGGCTCTAGCGGCATAAGGAGATTTAAAATAATCAATCTTTTTTATAAAAAACAGTTCTTAAAAACAAAAGAAAGCTATCGTTTTGATCAATCTTTATTCAAAGCGATAGCTTTTTCTATGTAGTAAAATCAAGGATTTAGAGTGATTTATAATCAAACTTTATTTTAAAGCTACATTTAGTAAATGATTTCCATATTAGTATTGATTTTTTCTTTTTTAGGTAATATTCCACTCTTCTTATTCTCTAAAAATATTTTGAGGTCAATTAAATTTTTTTGAGAAAGAGTGGAATCATTCGGATCACGTGTATGAGAGCCGATCAATATGGTATCTGAATTGGTTTTGTCTATTATTTTTTTAGTAGAAACAAGATACTCTTCCATACTTGTACCAGGAATGAACGCAACCATAAGCAGTCCTTTGTAAATAAAATCTCCTGTAAATAACTGATTTGATTCTTTATCGTATAGCATTATAGAATCACTTGAGTGGCCTGGTGCGAAAATAACTTCTAATTTTCTATTCCCTAGATCAATCATTGCACCCTCATTCAAAATTTCGTTGAACCTAATTTTAGGTGGAGAAAATCCTTCTAAGTGCCCAATAAAAGAATCTTTAGAAGGAATTAACGTTTGATTTTTTATAGTTTGATTCTTTACTTGATTCTCTGTTAATTTAATGTCATTAAATTTTTCAATGTTACCTAAATGGTCAAAATGGAAGTGTGTATTGATTAAAGTAATTGGAAGTGATGTCAATTTCTCTACTACAGGTTTAATGTTTCGTACTCCAGGTCCTGTGTCTAGGAGTAAAGCTTGTTTATTGCCTAAAATTAAATAGTTAACATTTTCTTGGTAATACCTAGGTTCACCTATTGCTATAGTCTTTTCATCTATATACCTAATTGTATAATAATCATCGAACCACTTTACGTTAGAATCTAGCTGTATATTATCCCTTTCAACTAAACCCCATGCTTTAGTTCCTATCATAACTGAAAAGACAAGCTGTGGTATTTTGTGTCTATTGATAGTAAAGAAACTAACGGAAAGGATTATTAATACTGATATTCCTATTAATAACTTATTTCTTTTCTTCATATTAAAATATCTCCTATTGTTTTAATTTTGTTTTCTCCTTCAACTTATCGAGCGCGATTGTTGAACAATATAAATAGAAAATGATCAATCTTTTTTCAAAATGGATTTTTTTATTTATTATAAAATACTGGTTTTTAGAGTATTTTTGATCAAACTTTATTACAAACTTACACATGCTACCGAAGTGTTTATTTCTTAATATAGATTGGGCAGATTATGAAGAAGAAATTTGTAAGAAATGGGGTAGCTTGATTGAGGTGTTTATTAAAGATATTAGCTATTTTTATTTTAAGTTTACCATTGGGGGTTCAAGCAAAGGAAATAAAATATAACCATGAGAATATAACTATTTCTGAAATTAAAGAAAAAGTGGATTTTAAAGTTTTTTCTCCTGAAAAGATTCCTAATGATTGGACATTGGAAATAAAGACTTATCCTTCTGACGAAAAGGATAATATAACTCAGTTTAAATTACATTACATGGATCATAATGATGAGAATTTGATGGTGGGTATCCTTGAAAAGAAAGAAAGACCTACGGATGTTATAAAGAGAGCACCAGAGGCAGAAAGGATAGATATTAACGGTAATATTGGCTATTTTCATGAATGGTATGGGAATGGTGAATTAGATAAAAAGGGGCGGAAAATTACTGGTGGAATACTTACATGGATACAAGAGGGAACCTATCTAGAAATGAACAGTTTGGATATTGATAAGGAACAAATATTAGAAATTGCAAGGTCTATGAAATGAGTTATTGAGTGACTAGAGAAAAGTGGAGAAAATCAAAGGAAAACGGGAGATCGGGTTTTTGTTTTTTGAAGGTGATGTTAGGGTTATTTCCCGACATGAAAATCCTGGAATTTGGCTGAAAATGGCTAAATTCCGGGATTGGCTCGATTTTTAGCTTTGTAAAATGTGCATTATGTTAACTAGATTGAAAGATTTATATAAATAAAAGGAAATATTTATTTAAAGAAGATCATTTAATAACATGATATTGTAGTAAAAAAGAGAAATATGGAAAAGGACTAATAATATGTATTTAATTTTATCGAGTGCAAGTACGTGGGGTCTTTTAATAGATGTAAATGGTTATGATTTATTATTTTTAGGTTTAATTGTTTTAGTAGGTTTTTATTTTATTTATAAATTTATAAGTAAAAAAAGACGCAGATCTTGATAAAAAGGCCTTAATGGCCTTTTTTTACTGTCTATAATGTGTTTTATGTTAACTAGACTTTAAAATATATTCATTTTCTTTAGATCTTATTTGATTAATCCATATTCTACTGAAATTTTAACGGTATAATTTTACATAGTTTTATTTAAATGGAGGTGATTAAGATGAAAAAATACCTTTTATGTTTAATGTCTTTATTTGGCCTTACGATAATGGGGTGTTCGAATAATTATGGATTGTCAGGAGAGAAACCTCCCAAAGCCTTTATAGAGATTGATAATAAAAAAGTTGAAACTACACTAGGTACTTATTGTTGGCAAGGGGATGGTAAAGGTGAATGTGTTGATACTGTTGGACCAGTTGAACTATTAGAAGGCAAAGAGCCTGTAAAAGTTAAGCCTGGCGAAAGTATAACCTTTGTAATGGACTATAAACCACAACCGAATGAATTTCATGTTGTACAAATGAATAATAACAAGGAAACTAAAGTCATGGTTAAAGATAATCATTTTACTGCACCTACACAAAGTGGAGTTTATTATTATTCTTATGGCGTATGGTGGATGGATGAGAAGGAAGCTAATTTATCTCATGGCGATGCCTTCTATGCTTTCGTTTTAGAAGTAAATTAGCTATTTCATTAAAAGGCTCGTTAATTCAATAAACAACTAAAAGGATTTCTTAATAGAGGATCCTTTTTTACTGCCGATAATGTCAATTATGTTAACTAAGTTAAAATCATATATGATTTTTTACCCATTTAAGGTTATAATTGGAATTAGAGGTGAGGATTTTGAAAAGGTATCTTATTTTTATAATTAGTTTTGTATTGTTATATATGGTATTTCAAATATCATCTGGTTTACTTATTACTGCTTTTTATACTCCTGATTTTTACGCATTAGAAAGTGTTTCAAGCCAAAAAGGAATGATCGGAGACATGATTTCAATTCCATTACTTGCAACTTTAATTATTGGTACATTAGCTTATTTTCTCTCTCAAAGAACGTTTAAAACTACAAAAAATTAAATTGAATTGTAAGTAAGCTAATTATAATTACAAAAAGGATCTTTAGCCAAAGATCCTTTTTTCCTGTCTAAAATATTGATTATATTAATATTAAAATTGATTGTTAATACTAGTACTTTTCTTACTATTTAATGATTTTATAAATATAAACCACCAGGATAAAATAACAATCATACTTATTAAAATAAAATAAGCTTTAAGATTAATATGTGATAATCCTTGCAGCCAATAATCAAGTTCATTACCTTCTGTTCGCATTATCGCATAGTGAAAAGAAACAAAAGGAAAGATAAACGTGAAAGCTAAATTTATGAGTGTAAATTCTCTTATTCCTTTTATATTTCTATTTTTTATTAAGTAGAAAAACCCAGTAATAAAAGTTACTATAAGGACTAAATAATAAACAACCCAAAAATACATTGGAAGAGATTCACCAGATATTTCAAAAACCACCCTTCTTTTTCCATTTTTTAAATTATAAATTAAAATGGGTAATTCAACCATATTTTTTAGTAGAAATTTTCATTTTTTACTTTCTAAAATGTGAATTATGTTAAGTAAATATAACAGATAGATTCTTTTTCAGGTTAAATAAGATCTAACCAAAAGAGCAATATAAAAGGATCTTTTAAAAGATCCTTTTATATCCTCAAACTTTTTAGATTTCGAATTGTAAATAAAAAAAGAAATATTAAGCTGATTAAAAGAAATGAAAATGGAACCAATACAGTCCATAAAGGCTGTTGTACAATGTTAAATGGGAAAATTGTACTTATTGGTGAAAACTCTGGGACTCCTAGTACACCTGATATAAAGTTAAAAATATGATAAAAGAGAAAAGGCAGCAATAAGGCTATAAAGCTTGATCTTATAAGATGTAATAATAAATATGTAATAGTAGAATACACTACTGCATTAATTGAAACCCATAAGGAATAAATGAGAACATATATATAATCCCCAGCTGATAAGAGTTGAGAAAATGTAAATTCATAATAAAACATCTCAGAACTAGAGTAATTTATAGAACTAGCAAGAATAAATGAAAGAAAAACCATTAAAAATACTATGAATCCGGTTAAAAATGCATTTATGATCCCTTTACTAAGAATATAAATTTGTTGAGATACCATAGATTGAGTATTTAAGATAAAGTTATTTTTCTTGTCTTTTAAAAAATCAAATAAATAAATAGTAATAATGAGAACAGGAAAAAGGACTGGAATACTTGTAGAAATTATTGTTTGAAATAAGTCTATAGGTCCAAAAAAACCTATACTCTTCTTTTATAAAATAAAACGTTATAGTTGGAAAAATAAATAGAATTGATGACCATATGAATAAATTTTTGTCTGTGCAAGCTCGTTTTAATTCAACTAAAAGCTGATTTTTTAACACTATGTTTACCTCTTTCTATTATTAAATTGCTTTACTATAAGAAATCTTATTACACTTTTATTGTTATTTGTGGTTCTTCAGTTGGTAAAGGTTTAAATTCTTAATAATTTGATTAATTTTATCAATTTAATAATAAATGTCAAACTATGTTAGTTTAATTATGAAGTCCATTTATTGTACCTGTAGCAGGCTTAAGCCTGCTTTTTTCTATTGTTTAAAGGGATTTCTTAAGATTTTAATACAACAGTTGTTACACAAAGTGGAAATAATTTGATTTTAGTAACTAATAATTTATTATGAAATTAGTAACATTATTAGTGGAGGTCTATTATGATTCGCTTTATCTGTGAAAAGTGTGGGAAAGTTTTAGATTTAGAGGATAAAATTTATCAAAAGGCTTATAAAGATCATGAGTTTTGCTTAAGCTGCCGTCCAGGGCATGGAGGATTTCGTGAGGGTGCTGGCCGTCCGGCGATCGGTATCACAAAAAAGGTATCTATCACATTACCAACTGACACATGGGAGAGAATTGAAAAGGAAAAAGGAAAATCGTCTATGTCTGCTTTTCTTCGTGATATTCTGGTAGAGTGGGAGGAGAAAAGGCAATGATTTGTTGTTCTTACTGTGAGACAGAGAATCAGGAGAATGACAAGAATTGTAGTTTTTGTGGGGCAGAGTTAAAACGGCTGCGTCCTAAAGTAAGAGAGTTCGTCTATTTGGAATTATGCGAAAGACCTTTTCAGGAATTAGAGCTTTTTCATACATATGATTTGCTTGTATTGCTTCGTCTGGTAAGAGCAGAAAGAACAAAGTCTTACGATCTCATGAGAACCGTTCAGAAAGCTCCAGAAGACGTTGAAATAGATAAAGAGTTGTTAGGGTATAGTGAAAGTCAATATAGGCTTTATACGGCTCGTATGAAGCTCATAGAAGGTATTTTGATTGATAGAATGGAATATAAGCCTAAAAGAGTAGATGATAAGCTGTTAGAGAGTTTAAGAATGTAAGTCATGCTATTCAACAATCGGGCCATTTTGTTTGAAATTTAGGAGTGAAGAAATGAAGAATTTTTTTTACAGTATTAACTTATGTAAATAAAATGATTTATGAGTCGAATCACTTAACTGTAAAGTCAGTTCAGGAAGAGAAGCAAAATTCTAAGTATGGTGCTGGTACATTTCAATTATCTTCTAAAACAGTTCGATTCAGAGTTGCGAATATAACCCCTACCAAAGTAGGGCAGTTTGTTGCATTCTGGGAAAAGGACGAAAATAATAAAAATCAACCCTACTTATATGAGGAAGCCCCTGATTTATTAGTTATAACTACCTTTAAAAATGAAAATGAGTTTGGTCAATTTATTTTCCCAAAAGAAATTCTTTTAAAACAGAACATTCTTAGGTCTACTTCAACAAAGGGCAAAATGGCAATAAGAGTTTATCCTAGCTGGGATAGTCCGAGTAGTAAACAAGCAATGAAAACTCAAAAATGGCAGTTATCCTATTTTGTTGATATGTGTAATCCGAATAAATTACCCTTAGAAAAAATAATAGAACTGTATTCTCTTTAATCTTCTGCAATCGGGCATGTTAATTCAATAAACAACTAAAAGGATCTTGAAGAAAAGATCCTTTTTTACTTTGTAAAATGTGCATTATGTTAACTGGAAATGTATATCATGAGTATTAGTATTCAATTCTTCTTATATGTTTCCGATAATATAAAAAAGAATTTTATTTTTTTATATGGAATGTTTTACGTGAAAGGGAGATTGAAAATGTTAGATCAATATAAAAGAACGGAGATTGATAAGTGGATTGAAGAACAATTAAAAGAGGAAAACAGTAGAGTACTAGGAAATTTCATGGCTAAAGCATACAGAGAATTTTTAGAATTTGATGTACATGTCTATATCCTTAAAAAGTGGCTCGAATTTTTTGGAAATCACTTTATATAATGTCATTATGTCGGTACTCATTATATTTGAGTATCTTTTTTATTCACTTTTAGGTGTCATAACTTAAGATTTATGAAATGGGCTTTTTTGCTTTGTAAAATAAAATGTCAATTATGTTAACTAGATTTCAGATAAAAAAGACTGCTTTAATTAAAACAGTCTTCTAAGGTATAGAAATATGAGAAAAGAGTTATTTTTTCGTTATAGTATATGTAGCTTTAGGTAAATCGTTCAAAAATATGAAATATGTAGATTTAAAATAAAGTCGCGACGTTTATAAAAAAGTTTGATTAAAAATCCTGTGTTGATATGCAGGATTTTTTCTTGTTCTACAAACGGGCCATTTAATGGAACAAGAGGCTTTATTAAACCTCACCTTTATATACAGAAATTAGGCGCTTGAACGCACGTAAACGTTGATTTATTATCTGCTTATAAAATTCTGCAAATAGTAAATTATGATAAGTTGAAACCCCTTGGCGCCCAAGAGGTTTTATGATTAGTAACTTTTATTAGGAATGCTTATATAAATCAAAGTTGTACATATTATCCAGCAAAGATCAATAAAGACTAACAGATAAAGTTTTATATTTTGATTTAGCTTTGTTTTTCATAAATTTCTATTAAAGCTTTTGCATTCATACTAAGATAGCGTTCCTTGTTATATGTAAACACTAATGTACGGGTAGGATTTGAATCTAATTTAATATAAGCAAGGGAGGTTTGATAAGCACTTCGATGAAAAATCATTTCAGGAACTACCGTGAGACCAAGCCCATGACCTACAAGGGATTGAGCTGTTTCGATGCTACTTGTTTCATAAGCAATTTGTGGTTCAAATCTACCTCTCGCACATAATTCTAATACTGTACGGCGAAAACCATATCCTTGTTTTAATAAAATAAATGGACAATTGGCAAAATCCTCAATAGGAAGTGAATTTTGTTTGATCAATTTAGTAGAAGACATTATCCGTTTTAATTTTTCTGGCATCCATTGTTTTGGTTCTTTTGGTAATACAAGATAAAGTGGCTCAGTAAGCATTGTTTTCGTATGTAAACGGGAATCTTCTATAGGAAGTGACAGTATAGAAATATCGACTAATCCTCTCGCGGTTAAGTCTATTAGCCTTTCCGTAGATTCTTCAATTAATTGGAGACAGACATTTGGAAACTGTTCGTTATAGATTCTAAAAAGTGGAGGTAAAACATGTCCTCCTGTAATAGCTGTTGAGCCAATCTTCAATTCACCTTTTATTCCTTCCTTTCGTTCAAGGATCTCACGTCTTAGATCATCGCGCATTTGTAAGATCTTCTCAGCTTGTTTTACAAAACATAAGCCATCGGGAGTTGGTTCAATTGAACCAGGCTTTCGATCAAACAAATATACACCGAGTTCCTGCTCCAATTTTGCAATTTGTTTACTTAAAGATGGCTGTGCAATATGAAGGTTGGATGCAGCTTTTGTAAAGCTTCTTGTTTTATATATTTCTAATGCATACTCAAATAGTCTCATGTCCATAATATCCCTCCATAGCCTGTGGCTATTAATATAATAGATTATATATCTTAGTCGAATAAATGTTTATAGATTATGATGAAAATAACAATATTTCAAAATTAAGAGGTGTAGTATATGAGTTCTGTGAATATTTGGAATGCAGATTTGTACGATGAAAAATTAAGCTTTGTATCCAGTTTTGGTAAAGGAGTAGTTGAGCTACTTGAACCACAAAGGGGAGAGAAAATACTTGATTTGGGATGTGGAACGGGAGATCTTTCATACGAAATATCTAAGTCAGGCGCGATTGTGACAGGAAGTGATTTCTCAGGAGAAATGATCGAAAAAGCACGTGAAAAGTATCCTCAAATCCCATTCATTGTCGAAAATGGAGAAACATTTAGAACAAATGAAAAGTTTGATGCTGTTTTTTCGAATGCAGCCCTGCATTGGATGAAGCAAGCTGACAAAGTGGTCAAATCGGTTGAGCTAGCATTACATCCAGGAGGTCGCTTCGTAGCTGAATTTGGTGGACAAGGAAATGTTCAAACTGTTATTCGGGGAATAACAGAGGTACTCTCTCAAGAATATGGAATGAATGTAACAGAAAGAAACCCTTGGTATTTTCCAAGTATAGGGGAATATAGTACTTTACTCGAACAGTACGGATTTAAAGTATCATATGCTCATCATTTTGATAGACCTACCCCATTAACAGATGGAGAGATAGGGTTGAATCATTGGTTAGATAGTTTTGCGGATGACTTTTTCCCTGAGTTCTCTAAAGAAGAGAAAATGGTTATTTATGAAAAAATAAAAAATAAGATACAATCAGATTTATATAAAGATGGTATATGGGAAGCTGATTATAAACGAATCAGAATTGTTGCAATTAAGAAAGGATAGTTACTGTAATAGTATGCAATGTTAGGTAGTTTTGGAATTGAAATAAACTGGTAAATAAAGTGACTAATTAAAGGAGGATACTATATGAAAATAAATATTGCTCAAAACCGTGCTGAATTATCAGGAAAGTTAACAAACGTATTAGATTCTAGATCGTTAACAAACTATCACAAAAGGCTTGCTGAAATATTGACTGAAGGTATGACGGTTCTTGATGTTGGCTGTGGCACAGGAGCAATTACACGTGGAATAGCAGAAGCAGTAGGTCCTAAAGGTCGTGTTGTAGGAATTGATAGTAATTCAAACTTAATTAAAAAAGCCCGCCAAGCCCATGATAAAATACCAGGATTATCATTTGAAACTGGTGACATCTATAAACTTAACTATGAAGGGCAATTTGACATTGTTACCTCCTCCAGGGTGTTAGTATGGCTTTCCGATCCGTTAGAAGCATTGAAAATGATGAAATCTGCGGCTAAAATTGGTGGGCGTATCTTGATTGCTGATTATAATCATGAAAAGATATCCTGGAAACCACAGCCTCCTTCCAGTATGCTTTCTTTCTATTCTGCTTATTTAAAATGGCGTTCCGATGCAGGTATGGATAATTCGATTGCAGATAACCTTCCTGAAGTGTTTCAAAAAGTTGGTATTAAAGAAATCTCTATATCCCCTCAACATGAAGTAACAAAGCGAACAGACCTTGATTTTCAAACTCGCATTGGAATATGGGCTGATACTGCATCAAGCAGAGGACCTCAAATGGAAAGAGACGGGTTTATCACTGAAAAAGAATATGTGAAAGCAGAAAAAGAATACCGGGAGTGGATGATTCAGGATGCACAATCTTTAACGATGTATATGTTAGCAGTTGAAGGTATGAGACTCCTTTAGTTCAATAAATCTTGATTTTCAAACGACTTTATTGTTACTAATTTCAAGGGGAAAATATGCTGTCTTTATTCGGCAATCGGGCGCGATTATTGAACAACATTCGTAGAAAAGAATCGATCTTTTTTATAAAAACCAATCTTAAATTTGAGGGGAAAGAATCCATTTTGATCAAACTTTATTTCAAAGTAACAAAATATAAAAACAACCTCTTTATATATAGAGGTTGCCAGATTTATTCATGTCGTTGCCATCGACGAATAAATTATATGCTGTTATTAGTCCATTTAAAATTATAAAGAAGAAAATTTTTTACTATGTAAAATGTGACTTATGTTAACTAGACTCATCTTCACGAAGTTCGATCTCATGTTGGAAGATACCATCATACCCTCCACATTCAATTGTTAGATTTCCCTTGTTATCTATGTTGATAATATTTATAACAGCAACTATTTTATAAGGTTCTGCTACTGGTATATACAGAAGGCTAGTGCTATTATCCTTATAATTTAAAAAAAGGCTTAAATCAAAGTTTGCTTTTCTTATTTTGCTAGAGGTTATTTTCATATTTGTATCTGGATCTAAAGAATAAATGGAAGCAACCTTTTGGAAACTGGGATGTTCTATGTTACCGAATATGAAATCTAAATTTTGAATGGGTTCTCCTGTTTTATTATGTATTTCAATTGTTAGACCTCCATCATAATGACGATATTCACCTTCAAAAAATAGTAATAATAAGTAATTTAATAATATCCATCCTCCTATAATAAATATAAATATCCCTGAAAAAGTAAGGATTAATATTTTCCTTTTTTGCTCATAGTTAGTCCTTTTCTATAAATTAAATTACAATATTTACATGAATTTGTTTATATATGACTTATTTTACTACATTCAATCTTATTTTCTTTACTAAAAATAGTAATTAAATGAAAATTTAAACTTTTTAAAATGTCAATTATGTTAACTAATGAAACAAGTTAGAAAAAGAAGTAATTGCAACTTCTATGATAAAGTTATAAATTGGTAAAAAGTATGATTTTAGGGAGGATATTTTGAAGAAATTTTTCTTGATTTTATCATTGTTAGTTGTTTTAGTAATTGTATTAAATCCTAAAGGTGCTTGGGATAAAACTTTATTATTAATTTCAATATTAAACTTAGAGATTTCTAATAGTGGGTATG
>NZ_BCVG01000041.1 GCF_001591625.1 Metabacillus fastidiosus NBRC 101226 | reverse complement strand
GTATGGATTGGTCATAACGATAATGAATTAAATATACCGTATATTAGATGTAACTATGAAGAATTAACTCTAAATCATCTGGTACAAATGTACAATTGGAACCATGAAAAATATAAAGAACAATATTGTATAGTATTAGAAAGATAACAATAAGAAAAAAAGTTTATAGATTCAAGGATAAAACGGGATGAAAACAATCAAAACCCCGTTCAAGTTAGGACGGGGTTAAAAATATAGTTGTTTAATTATTAATTTACGAAACATCACTATACTAAAAAATATAACAATAAAGTCTTTTGAAAATCTAAGATTTATTTAACAATCGCGCCCGATTGTTTCTGTAAAGTCATTCGTTTATTTCCATTCATTTAATTTTCCTTGAGTTCTAGGTGCTTATTCCCCAACCATACCATCATTATCTCGATCATCCATATATGGATATAACCAATGATCACTTGTTATTGGCATGCTATAACCCGCTGCTTTTGCTTCTTTAATCGTCACTTGTCCATTTCCATCTGTATCAACGCTAGAAATATCTTCAGTGCCATTCGAAGCATTGGACTTATTAGAACTCGTTGACTTATTTGAGTTAGTTGATTTACTTTCAGTTAATCCTAGAGATTTATTTATTTCATCAGGGTTGCCATTATCAAACTCATCTACAATTTTATTCCCTTTTAAAGTGTAAGTGTACTTGTAATGAGAAGGAATCTGCGTTTCTGTATTAGGATATGTGATAATTGCTTCAAAATTAGTAGCTCCACCAGCTTTACGAATAGCGTCTTCCATATATGCTTGATCACCATGTCGGTTAAGCGTACTATCTTGTGGCGTAATATTATAAGCATTTGATACCCCACCAAGAGAATCTGCAATAATATGTCCTTCATCTAAATCTGCTCTTTCTACACCAGGAACTTTTGCTTCATCAGCGTAGTATCTGCCAGACGATGTTACAGGTTCGGTACGGTCATCTTGTAGGACGATTTCGTCAGCAATAACACGAACCAATTGCCCTGCCTCATTCGTGAATGCATAGTAATGTCGGTCCCCAAAACCAATGTCAACGACGACATTAGGTTCGCGATGTCCTGACAAATCACCACCATCAACTTCAATCAGTTTGTATCCTTTGAACAGTTCATCTTTTGATTGAGTTGATGTTTTTTCTGATACTGATTTTTCAGTTACCGTAGTTTTTTCTGTTTCATTATTATTTGTTGTTACTTCTTGTGAATCTGTTTCTTTATCTGTAACGGATGCATCTTCTACGTTAGTACAACCAACTATAAAGATGGCAGTTAAAAGTAAGATTAAATAGTTTATTTTCTTTTTCATTTTAGGACTCCTTATAGTATTTTTTTACTGAACATTCTAGAAATCTTTGAACAAAACATAAATTAACATTGTTAACCTATTTATAATAGCATATTACAATATTAATTTTATTACAGTAGATACTTAGTTCAAAATATGTGGTATTAAATTCCAATAAAGATTAGTAGAGTCCATTGTATTATGTGAAAGTCTGTTCAGATAAACAGTTTTTTTCTTAACCTTGTAAATAAAAGGACATATAATGGTTGAATTTACAGTTTTCTAACCTTACAATTGAGCTCTTTATTTATAATAAATTTTAATGCGAGTGAATATATTAAGAACAAATGTTTGATAATAACATTGAAAAGGAACATAAGTTCTTATATAATTAGATCAAAAAAGGAGGGGTCTGGTTTGATTAAAGATAGAGGGATAATTAAGTTTATATTAAATATCAAGAAGTTAATTTAATCCTTAATTTTATACAATGCTTTTATATGATGTTACACATAATATTTTGAAAATGTTAGGTGACAAAAAAAGTTGTTTGAAAAATGCGAGTCATGTTATTCAATAATCGGGCTAGATTATTGAATAACAATTGGTAGTTGATTTAGATATTTATATGAATAAATAGAGAGTGTGAAGAAAAATACTTAAAGTAACGGGGCAGTTAGTTGAAGAAGGAATGGTAAAATAAAATAACAAATTAGACTAATTTAAGTATAAATATTTTACTCTGATTAAGGATGAAATTTAGGAGGTAAGGCAGTATTTATGCCATATGTAACTGGTGATAAGGGAAAGAAAATCCAAGAATTGATGGATAGAAGTAATGAAGAATGGGATAAAAATGATTTTGAAAAATCGGTTTCGTTATTAGAACAGGCTTGGGAAGAACTTCCGAACCCCAAGGAAATATACGATGAGAGTTTTTTGATAATTTGGGTTATATTGGACATTTTAATAGAAATCAAAGACTTCAAAAGAATGAAAAAGTGGGTTGACTTTATATTTATTACAGACCCTGAAAGAGGAGATTTTGGTGAAAGGGATTTATGGGCAGGAAAAGTAGCCTATGAAACAGGAGATTTTAAAAAAGCTAAAACATTGTTTGAGACTGCCCATAAAAAATCAAGAGGTAGATGTTTCGGACCAAATGATGTGAAATATCTGAAGTTTTTGAGGGGATAAAGTATTTGTTCGTCCTGCAATCTTGAAAGCATTTCATTCTACAACTATCGGGTGCTTTAGCTGAATAAGATTTAAACAGCTTTATTATTGATTTTTGAACATAAGTATATTTAAATGAACAGAAATTAAACAACTTTATTATCATCTAACAGAATTTATTTCTGAAGTAGTATAATAACCATATCTATTATATTTATCTGTTGAATTTACCGAAGAATTTTAAATTTAGTATTGATAAGCTCTAAATTGGTGGGAGGGCATAAATCCTAATTAGAAACTCTGTTTTGTTCATCTTTATGGAGGAAAAAAATATTGAATAATTAAGAGTGAAGTGGACCTTGAATTGGTTCACTTTTTTAAGTGTCTGTGAAGATTTGTACTTAAACTGAATGAGGTAGTATAGTTCAATAATTGCTATTTTTCTTTAGTTGTAATCAGAGAAAAGTGGATAGATATCACAATTAATATCTAAATTTTCTAAATGTTTTATATTGGACAACCTATGAAAATTCATTTACTATTTATATAAGTTGTAAATTTTGAAAATTAAGGGAATAAAAGGGGGTACCACATTGATAAGAAAAACATCCTTTTCTATTTTACTTGCAGCTAGTCTTTCCTTTGGGGGAACAGCTGTATGGGCGGCACCAGCACAGGAAGCAAATCTAAAATCGGATCAAGCGTTTGACAACAAGATTGTCAAACGGATTAAGGCAGAAAACATTTACAATCATATTGCTGAGCTTTCAAAGAATCCACGTGTTGCTGGAACACCAGGTGAGGACGCAGCGGTGGAATATATAAAGCGCCAATTTGAGTCTTATGGATATAAAACAGAAGTGCAAGCATTCGATATTTATAGTTATATAGAACCTAGTTTAATTGAATTAAGCGTCGATGGTATAACCTTCGAACCTGAACCAATCGGCTTTACCTATGGTGTAAATGGGGAGGTAACGAATGAGCTAGTTTACGTTGGTTTAGGAGCACCAAGTGATTTTGAGGGAAAAGATATAAAAGGGAAGATCGCTCTAATCAAACGTGGTACCTATACATTCACAGATAAAATCTTAAACGCTGCGGCGGCAGGGGCTTCTGCTGTCATTATTTATAACAATACTGATGGCGTAATCAGTGGAACACTGGGTGAACCCAATGATAACTATGTTCCATCTCTAGCCATCACTTACGATCAAGGATTTGCTTTAGAGGAACGTCTGAAAAAGGGTGAAACCGTAACGGCCACCTTGAAAATAGAGGGAGCTCAAACAAATAAGGCAATTTCTCATAATGTAATAGCAACAAAAGAAGCGACTCAAAAATCGAAGAATCAATTAGTTCTTGTTGGTGCTCATCATGATTCTGTAGATGGAGCGCCGGGAGCAAATGATGATGCTTCGGGTACAGCTACTGTGCTTGAGTTGGCACGAGTATTTGCGAATGCTCCAACGGATACCGACATTCGTTTTGTTACCTTTGGGGCTGAAGAAAATGGGTTATTAGGTTCATATGAATTTGTTAAAAGAATGACTGATGAAGACTATTACCGCACAGTAGGAATGTTCCAAATGGATATGGTTGGAAGTAAGGATGCTGGTCCATTAATTATGTACAGTGCTGATGGTGAGAAAAATATCGTGACGGATCTAGGAGCATCAGCGGGTGCTCGTTTATCCGATACGGGAGAAGCAACTCCTTACGGTTGGGGAGGGCGAAGTGATCACGTTCCATTTGCGGAAATAGGTATTCCTGCTGCATTGTTTATCCATGCGCCAGTAGAACCATGGTATCATTCCCCAGAAGATACCTTAGACAAAATTAGTTTAGATAAGTTAAAGGAAGTATCTAATATTGTAGGTGCTGCTGTATATCAAGTTGCTCGCCCTGATACTCCGGCATTAGAAAAGGCTAAAGTTGCACCAAAAGAAGTCGATTACAATTTTGAGGAAAGAGAACTCGAATAATTGATAGTAGCTCTGCGGATTATAATAGGGTTTATTAATTATCCTCCGTTATTGACAATTAATGAATAGAAATTATATAGTAATAGTAGATTGCAGCCCCGTATCAAGATGCGGTTAGTATAATCTAGGATTATAGAGTACCCTTACCTAGGTTCGGTGAAAAATATTCCGAAATTACTTCGTAAAAGATAAGTATTAAAAACATAAATGTACTGAAACAGATCAGGTATAGACTTGATCTGTTTTTATTTTAATTTAGATATCCAGTAAAGTACATAGTGGCAGGCTAACGGATAAATATTTTTTTGTTTTTGCTCTCATTTCTTTAATGTTTTACTTAGAAGTCACATCTTTGTTGTTCATTTTCCACATAACAGCATAAGTGAACAGAGCTGCTGCAAGAGTCCAAATAATATCAGAAATCATAATATTTCCTCCTAAATTCATATATTGACGGTTAACTGAGACATTTTGATAACCTCTTAACATCTCATTAGTTCAAATTATATTAATTGAGTTGTACTGCAATAGTTTGAAATTGAGTAGGTAATGTTGAATTGCCTGTTATTTGCATATATACTTCAACTATATTGAACCTGTATTAGAGAATTCTCCGCTACGAATTATAGAAATAATGCTTGTTTTAAGATTTCATAAATAAAGTTCCTTAAATAAAAAGAATTTTTTAAGTGTAGAACAATAGAGAGAAAGGTGTAAAAAGAGAAGGGATAATTTACGGTTTTTAATTTCGTGTATAATATCTATTTTACGAAAATTTATTTCCTTAATTTACTTCTCTTGATATAATATAGTCAAAATGTCTGTTCTCTGAAGAAATCCATTTGTTAAGAGATTTCTATTTATAATAATATCAGTACTTTAGGAGTAATAAAATGATGAAGATTAACAAAACGATACAGCGTACTTATTTATTTTTTTATCACACATTATTAACATTTTTATTATTAATGCTATTCAACACTATTATTAATCTGATTTTTGACCATGATCTTGATGCTAATTTTAAATATGATTATAAGCTGTCTATTATAATTGTAGCTATACTTATAATTATAGAACAAGTATTCTATAACAAGCTAGTAGAGACTATAGAAAAATTCGAAAGAAAAATTGGACCTTTGTTACTTATAATTTTGTTAATTTCATTGGCTCTATTTTGTCTTTTTTTCTTAGTTAACTTAGAATTTAATATACTATTCAATTTATCAATAGCTTTAATATTAATACTTTTCTTAGTAATTGATTTTTGTTTGTATGGAGTGTATTTCAGTAATAGTACAATTACATTATTTGAGAGAGTTTTTAATTGGATAATGATATTTATTGGCGGAATATCATTATTATCCTTATTTCCTGGAGAGTATTCGAAGACAATAACACCCTATTTGGAGAAATACGGTTATCAAGCTACTATGTTATCGCTAGTATTTGGTTTTATTTTATTTTTCATAAACGAATTTAATAATAGAAGGGAAAAAGCAAGTAATTCAGGTCAGAATATTACACCTCAACAGATTGAAGAGTTAAATGCTCAATTAAAATTATTGAATAATTCAAAAATAAAAGATGATACTATCTTCCAACTTGAAAAGGAAATAAAAGCACTTAAGAAACAATTAACTAGAACTGAAGAGAACTTGAAAGAACATATGAATGTGAAAACAGCTCAAATAATAAGAAAAACACAAAAAAATAATAAATAAAGATTGAAATTACACAATAAAAAAGTAAATAACGAATCGAGTTTGCTGCTGAAGTTTCAGAAAATCTACTCCTTGTTAAACATATAATCTAGTAGCAACTTTTAAATTATTAAACTATTATATTATGTATAAAATTGTATTTTGTGAATTATTAAGTATCAACTAAATTTATTATAGGTTTATATGAATGGAAATGAAGTTGCTATTCCAATGAATATGTGACTAGTTATTAGGAGAGACGATGAAATTCTCTTCTTTTTTTATTTTTGGTATTAATAATTTATGAGGAACTTCCTTTTAATTTAGAATATAAAAGAAAATGGTTTTTTAATGTAAAATATATGTAATAAATTCATTTAATAACTTTGTTATTAACGAAATACTAACCGTAGCACAATATTCACCTGACTTTGAGTTTTAATTATACCAGTTGATTTAACAGTTAATCCAATAGATTACATAAAGCATTTCAATAATAGTCATTTACTTAAAATAGCTGTAGTATTAATACCTGTAATTGGAGAAATAGTAAAGATAAATCCTGAAAAAAAATTTATGAATGGAATATTACGGACGATGAGGATTGGTAGATTTAGAAGCTATTGTAGACAGATAAAGAACGAGTGTTTCAATGGGTGAAACACTCTGTTGATCCTTTTTTCTCAGTTTAATCAATGAATAGAGACTTAACTAACTTATGTCCATACATCTATACTAGCTCCATTCTTTCTGCCCCTCTACTACTTTTTATCCCACCGACTGTTGTATAAATATATTTATTTTTATTAATATTATCTTTTTATTTACAAATGAATGTTGATTTTATACAAACGAATGTTTGTATTTTTTCTTATTCTTTTTGTATAATATTAGTAGATGAAAAGGAAACATTCATACGATGACTGTAAAAGAAATTGAACTTATAAAATAGGAATGTTTATTGTAGCATAGTTATTCTAATAGCGATGCCAATGCGTAGACGAATATTCAAAACTAGAAGCTTAATAGGGCAGTTATGTTTTGGGATAGATAGGAAGTTACTAGGCATGTGACTAAACTATAGGAAAAGCGGAGTTATTCTACTAAAATAACTTGTGTTGTACTTTTGTTTATAGGATTTAACCGCTTTAAGAATTATAACAGTAGCGAATTATTCAAATGTCTAATTAGTGTAATCTATCTAGGATGCATAATGATAAACGTGTAGCAATTCAAGGCAGTGAAAAACTAAGGAGATAAGGTAGATGAATTCTAAAGCAGATGTAATTTTAGAAATATTTGAAGAGAAACTAAGAAAACATTATGGTACTAGTGCTATAAGGGAATCTCAGGTACAAATGGCATTAGATATTGGAGAGTTTTTGGAGTCAAGTAAACGTTTAATGGTTATTGAAGCACCAGTCGGAACTGGAAAATCATTAGGTGTGCTAGTTCCCGCTTTGGTAGATAGGAAATATAGTATGTATAATAAAAGAAGTTTAATGTATGCTACAGCGACAATTAACTTACAAGGACAATTAATGGGGAGTGAGATTCCATTATTAAGCTCAATAGGATTAGTGAAATATCCTATTATAGCAAAAGGAAAGACTCATTACTACTGTCATTATAGGTTTAAAGAACTGGAGAGAGGAAGAGAGTATTCTTTATTTTCTCCTCGGGATAGAGAAATCATGGAAAAATTCTACCAAACAAGTAAGACAGGTCAAAGAAGTGAATTAGAAGGAGAATATGGTTTTGATATAGAGGATGAGAAGTGGAAAAAAGTTGAGTTACCTATGAATTCAAATTGTAGAGATTGTTCACTATCGATGTTGTGTCCAACTATTGCACATCGAAGAAGGTTTAAATCGCCTGAAAATGATGTGGTTATAACCAATCATGATCAATTAATTACGTCATTTCTAACTGCGATGGATGAAGAGGGTATTTACGAACCAGTACTAAAAACTGACATGGGGATAGTAGTGATTGATGAGGCTCATGAATTTCTTGAGACATTTATCGGCCGTTTAGAAAAAACATTTACTATTTCTCATTTGAAGAAAGTAGAAAAATACATCGATAAGGATAAGTATAAGTGGACAAAGTCTATACATGAGTTGAGAAAGTGGATAGAGACAAACAAAGCAGATAATGAGAAAGCAGATACTGGTCGTTACATGCTTAATGATTCTGTACTTGCTATATTAAAAGAATTAAATCAAATTATAAATGATAACCTATTTCAGGCAAGCTTAAGGAAAGCTGAAATCTTGGATAAATTATCTAGTGTCCTTTATAGATTTACCCAGACAACTAAATATACATCTTGGATCAGTTTAGAAAACAATATGTTTCATGTCGTAGAAAATAATTATAAAGAAGTTTTCAGAAAAATGTTAAATCACATCATGAATGTAAATAAGGTTATATTCATGTCAGGGACACTTACTGTAAATGGGGATTTCTCCCATATTATGAATCAGTGGGATATTCGTCCTAAAGAAGCTATGACAAAAATTTTAAATTGTCCGTTTGATTATAAAAATCAAGCGCTTATATATATACCTGAAGGACTAGGCGATCCTAATAAAGATGAGTTTATAGAAAAAGCATTAGAAGAAGTACATAACTTACTGAAGATAACTGGTGGTCGAACGCTTCTTTTAAATACTTCTAAACATCATATGGATGGGATTTATACAGGAATTAAAGATAAACTGTATGATGATGATATTCCGCTTTATAAACAAGGAGAAAGTGGAGTTGAAAAACTAACAGAACGCTTTAAAAAAACAGAGGAAAGTGTATTAGTGGGATCAGGGAGTTTCTTTTCTGGGTTTTCGATAGCCGGTACTTCTTTAACTTCAGTAATCATAAATAAACTACCGTTCCCTGCTCATAATGATCCAATTGTAGAGTTAATAAGTAGGGGAATCAACAAAAATAATATATTTAATCAGGTTAGTTATCCAATGATGGTTAATAAGTTAGACCAAGCAGTCGGTCGTTTAATTAGAAGTATTGAAGATTATGGGATTGTTACAATACTTGATGAACGCATATATACAGCAAACTATGGTAAAAAGATTCAAGAATTGTTAGAGGGACATGGATATATATTGACAAGATCTTGGGATGAAGTGAAGTCTTTTTATGAAAAAAAATTAGAAAAGGGAGCAGAAGCTAAATATAAGCAATATAGTAGGTCATCCTTAATTATAGGGGATCAGTTGCGTAGGCCTAATAAAAAAGTGATTGGAAAGGAAAAACATATACAACAAAAAATCGAACAAAAAAGTGGAGTGTATATTTCTGGTAATATAACGAAAATTCAAACATCATTTCTAATAAAGGTATGTCAGGATAATGAATTTATGATTATTCTAAAGGGGAGTACGGAGCTCGTGTTTAAAGAAGTGTGCCGTATCCTCTACATGAAGGAGCTTCAGGTTAAGGAAATTATGAAGGATTTCCCGTATAGAAATGATACAGAAAAAGAGGAATTAAGTAAATATTTAGAATTAAAAGGAACTAGTAGGACTGTAGAAATGGTTCATGTAGAAAGGGTGGGAGAAAAAAAGCCAAAAATAATTAAAAAGGAGCAAAGAGAGTTTCTAAAGAGGCTGATTGAAAATGAAGGATTAGACATTTCAATTGGAAGGATAGCAAATAATGCTTATATATCGGTGTATAAAGAGTTATATAATAAGTGGAAAGATACAAAGTTACAGTATTTGAGAGAGTATTTCCCTTATCAAGATGAAGAAGAGAAAAGAGAATTGTCTACTTATCATGGGGGTGAGAGGAAACGAGTATATCCATTATGTGTAAAATTAGGATGTGACGGTACTTGTAGTGAAGAGCAGCATGGGAAAATTACTCAATATTTAGTTAATACTTATAAAGCTACACGAGTGCTTTATATGGAGGCTAAAGAGGTACATAGGATACAAATTGAACCAATAGAGATATTAGATTATGCTGAGTTTCGACCGGATGAACTTTTACAAACTGTTTAATTTTATATAAGAGAAAAATCATTTTTTTGCAATTTAGTGGATTTGACAATCCCTAACTGCATATACTATAATGATCTTAGTGATCAGGCCCATGTTCCTTCCGAGGACTGGGCTATTTTTATTGAGGTGAAAACTGACTTGAAACCTTTTCAAACTCATATTCAACAAATAAGAATCCTTAGAGGTAGAGGGTTAACTATTAAAAACGGCTCATATGCGATGAGAACTTTAGAAAATGAAGGATACTATAATGTTATTAATGGATATAAAGATTTGTTTTTAGTTCTGAACGCTAATGGAAGTTATGCAACCCCTGAACAATACATACCGGGTGCAACATTTGAGGAAATATACAAACTTTACATTTTAGATAGAGAGTTAAGAAATATTCTACTTAAATATTTATTAATATTTGAAAAGAGTGTTAAATCTAAAATATCATATCGTTTTTCGCAAAAATTTAAACTAGCTAATGCCTATTTAGACATGAAAAATTTCACTAATAATACTAATCAACTTAAACAAGTTCTTAAATTAATTACAACTTTATCAAATGTAATTACAAACCATTCAGATAGAAATGGCCCTATAAAACATTATTTAGATAGTCATCAAGAAATTCCCCTTTGGGTCTTATCGAATAATTTAACATTGGGTAATATTCAAAACTTTTATATGTGTCTAGATGACCCTTTAAAGGATCAAATAGCGCAAGATTTTTCGAAAATATACAAAAAAACATATACAGTGAATCTCCAATTGCCAAAGGATTCACTTATTGATGTATTAAAAACTGCTAATTTATTTAGAAATGTATGTGCCCATGAAGAAAGACTTTATAGTTTTAACTTAAATAGACCTGCAAGAAGTAGACATAATTCAAATCTACTTAATATTCCTAATCATTATCTTTCTGGAAATTTATTCACTATGGTTGCTTATTTAAAACTTGTAATTGCTAAAAAAGAACACAAATTCTTAATAAGTAGTCTTTCTCAATTGTTTAATAAGTTCCAGCATGATTTTACATCTATTAACTTCAATCAGATACTAAATCAAATGGGATTTCCACCTAATTGGAAAAGTCTATTTTAGTATATAGAACACAAATTTTATTAAAGTTAGCATAACTTTCAAATAAAATTTGATTAAATTAACTCCATTATCTTTGATAAATATGGTTTTGAAATAAAGTTCGATCATTTTTAAAAAAGTCTGATCGTTTATAATAAAGTTTGATCAAAAATCCTGTATTGAAGTGCAGGATTTTTTCTTATTCAGCAATCGGACCAGATTGTTGAAAAAAATAATAAATGTATATACCTAGAATTACTAGAATCATATTAACCATGAAAGGACCTATAAAGAAGTATTACATCAATTAAGATGTAGTTCCTATCATTAATGGATTGTAATCTAGTGATACATTACCACCTAATTTGAAATATAGACGAAAAAAATAATATAATGGTATATTAGGATTAAATTGTAAGACTTATCATTTTGAGAGGTGTGTTATATTATGAAGTTAAAAAAAGTTGTTATTAATAAATATAAAAGCTTTATTAATGAGCAAACAGTAGATATAGAAGATAGTGTTACACGGTTGGTAGGAAAAAATGAATCTGGGAAAACATCCTTTTTAGAGGCACTTGCAAAATTTAATTATTTTGAAAATGATCCAACTTTTAAATTTAATGATACTTTTGATTTTCCTAAAAATGAGTGGAAAAACTTTCAAAAATCTGGTGCAGATGTTGAAGTTGTTAAATGCACTTTTTTGTTGGATGAAAAGTTGATTGAAACAATAAATGCTGATATTGGGGAAGGCGTTTTTACTTCTAAGGAAGTAAGTTATGGTGTTAAATACAAGGGTGGCAGTACATATTACTTGGGAGCAAACGAAAAAAAATATATTACTAGTTTGCTTCAGAAATTCGATTTAGAGGAAGAGTTAATAAATATATTAAATCAAAGTAAAACATTAAGGGAATTAATCGAACTTTGTAAACAAAATGAAGAGGCAAATGCTATATTATCTTATATAAATGAGACAATTATTCCAAATTCATTTGAATGGGATAATCTTATCCAAGGTTATATTGCTAAACATTATATTAAACCTAACTTACCGAAATTTTGGTACTTTGATGAGTATTATTCTATTCCGTCCCGTATTAGTCTAAATAAGATGATGACTGAACAAATAGATGCGGAGTTTACAAAAGAGGAATTCAACACTGCAAAGGCACTTTTTGAACTGGCTAATATTGATATTGATGAACTAAAAGATGCCGATAGTTTTGAAGCTTTTATATCTGAATTAGAAGCAACCTCAAATGCTATAACAGATGAATTTTTGGAATACTGGACAACAAATACTAACCTTGAAATAAGATTTGAAATTGAACCTTTCATTGAGAAAAATGGTAATAATCAAGTTATTAGAGAAGATAAAATTTTAAATATTAGAATTAGAAATACTAAACACCGTGTATCATTGCCGCTGAAGAATCGAAGTAAAGGGTTTATATGGTTCTTTTCCTTTTTAGTTTGGTTCAGTAAAATTCAGAATGAAAACAGTGGGAAATATATACTCTTACTTGATGAGCCCGGATTAAACCTTCATGCTTCGGCACAGAATGATCTTCTTAGATTCATTGAAGAGAAATTATCCAATGACTATCAAGTAATTTATACAACACACTCTCCTTTTATGATTGATGCAACTAAACTTAATGAAGTGCGAACAGTATTTGATTCGATGGATCCGAAAAAGGGGAGTTTTATATCAGATGCTATTGAGGAAAAAGATTCTGATACATTGTTCCCGTTACAAGCAGCATTAGGATACGACATTGCGCAAAATCTATATATTTCGAAAAATAATTTATTAGTTGAAGGACCTGCGGATCTCTTGTATTTAACAGTTATGTCAGGTTTATTAGAAACTGAGGGTAGAACTGGTCTAGAAAACAACATTACAATAGTGCCGGTGGGCGGTCTAGATAAAGTTTCATCATTTATATCACTTTTCAGGGGAAGTAAGATAAATGTTGTTTGTTTATTGGATTCCTTTACTGACCAGAAGGGAAAGAAAAAAGTTGAAGATTTAATAATGCACAGAATAATAAAAGAAAAAAATATTAGATTTTTTGATGAATTTACAGATATAGAAGGTAGCCATTCTGATATTGAAGATTTATTTGAAAAAGAGGAATACATTAATTTGTTCAATATGACTTTTGATGAATATGATGACATTACTCTTGAACAGCTTGATCCTAAGATTAATCAAGTAATAAAACAAATCAATAAAATTATTGGTAAGTCAAGGTTTAACCATTATCGTCCTTCTAATAAACTTACTCAATTAGGAATGGATGCTAGTGACTTTTCCACTGGTACATTAGATAGATTTGAAAATATGTTTAAAGAAATCAACAAATTATTTTAAGATTACATTCAACTAAAGTATTCATTTCTTCAATAAGAAGATTATAGGTAGAAAACAATCAACCTTTTTTATAAAATTGAAACTTAAACCTACTGGAAAAAAATCTATTTTGATCAACCTTTATTCTAAAGAAATAATAAAAGAGTAAATAGAGAAGCATGTTTTGAAAAGAACATCATCAAAACATGCTTCTTATAAATTCAAAGTCACAGCTTTAATGCTTTACTTAACTTATTATAAATTCTTATACAAGAAATAAAGGGGAAGAGATAATGAATAAACTTTATTTTAATTACGTGTATAATCTCTCTTTTACGAAAAATTGAATATAGATAACAAAACGAACGTTTGGTATAATAAAAAAGTACCTAATTAAAGCAAAATATGGTTTTTAAATAGTTTTCTAACATTCATCAGTATCAGAAAAAGTAATAATTCTATATTAGGTTTGAGTAAATACTATTTTCAATTTATTGACTATATTATAATTTTATTTAATGTTGATTATATTTAATCTATTTCTAGAAGTGGTTGTTTATAAGTATAAATTATATTTTATGGGGGTTGATCCAATGGAACGTATAACAATTCCACAAGATACTGAAACGATTATCAGTACCTCAAGTAAAGGTGATCAATCTAAATGGTTAATTGAAAATAGATGGATTAAAGAAAATACTCTAGGTTACGAAAATATAGCCGAATACGTAGCATATCTTATATTAGATTGTTCCACCTTACCTAAAGATACTTTTGCTACTTACACTCCTTGCTTGATAGAAAAGCATGATGGAATAATTAAAGAAGGTTGCTATTCCGAAGATTTTCGTGGTTATCTTCAAGAAGTAACACTCGAACGCTTATTCGAGGCTAATTTCGAATCAACTGATGATATATTAAACAATGTTAGATACTCCACAGAAGACAAATTCAATTCAATTATGTATAAAGTATTTGATTTCACAGGATTAGATGTTTCTAAAGAAGTTTCACAAATGTTGGCCTTCGATGCTTTCATTCTTAATGAAGACCGTCATACAAATAATATATTGTTTTTATTGAACCCTGAAAAAGAATCATGGAAACTGTCTCCTATTTTTGATCATGGATTAAGCTTATTGTCAGATATAAAGGATTATCCACTAGAAAAACCATTAAGTATTTTAAAGAGAAAAGTAAAAGCAAAGCCTTTCAATTCTTCATTTTCTAAACAGTTAGCCTTGTATCGAGGTGAACCTTTTATTAAGCGGTCGTTATTACTAGAAAAGTTAAATGAGGCACCATACGAATTAGGCAGAGCTAAGGAAGTTGTACTCTCGCAATTACGAGATATGCAACTACAAAGACTAATAATTGACTAAGAAGGTGTTGAAATGATCGACTTTATGAAATTTGATGTTATGTTATTTGATGATATTATTGCTAACGTTGATTTAAAACCGCTTGAAAGTGATAAACCGTACGTAATTAATTATATAGAAGGATTTAATAAGCAATTTTCCCCTAATCCAGAAGGTTATATTACAAAAATAGAGTTGGAGAAATGGTTAAAGTGGCGTGTGTTTCCTGAAACAAGGGTCAATGCGGACCGGTTGCTGGCTGCACTTGGGCTAAACAGTTACAACCGCTGGGCAATTATTCGAAAAACTCATGGTGTTATGGCGGATGACGAGATTTGGTTACGCTTTAAAGGAGAAACCCTAAAACATCGTGATGTGACCTTACGTAAATCTCTTTATTATCCCGACGATAAAAATGATTTAAGCAATTAAAAGTTGCTTGGTTAAGTGAGAGCGTTTTATGCAAAATTAATCGATGAACGATGATTTGTTTTTGATAATGTACAAGAAAGTGAGTCTATTTTTTATGAAGAATGACATTATTTTAAATAAAATAAGCATTATTGAACGTTGTATTAAACGCATCAAAGAAGAATACGATCAGAATCCTGAACATCTAAAAAATTTTACTAAGCAAGACTCTATCATACTTAATTTGCAACGTGCATGTGAAGCAAGTATTTATTTGGCCATGTATATTATCGCTGAAGGGAAACTTGGTTTACCGCAAAGTAGCCAAGACGCTTTTACTTTACTAGAAACAGCAGATATTCTCCCCTCTTCTCTAGTTCAAAAAATGAAAGCCATGGTGGATTTTAGAAACATGGTAGTTCATGATTACCAAGAGATAAATTTGGTTATTTTACAACAGATTATTGAAATCCATCTTTTAGACTTTATAGAGTATACAAAAACAATACTTTTACGCTAATAAATAATAAAGTTATCATGTAAACAATTACACGTAAAAATTGTATTATACACGAAATTCGACAAAATCAGACAAAGTTAGGTGTTGTAAATTGGCTAATACTAGACAGCATCAGAAACATAAACAGAAATATAAAGATTTATTACGTCAAATGCCAGAGTATGTTAAAGATTACGTTTATACCATGGAGAATAATCATAGATCCTCTTCTACCCTTTTCAATTATTTATTAGATTTTAAAGACTTTTTTGACTGGTTAATTACTGAAGGAATTGCAAAAGTGGATGAAATTAAGGATATTCCCCATCAAGTATTGGCTGATCTACCACTCGATTTGGCTATAACTTATATCAGAAAGCTTGAAGATGAAGAAGTGATTGTATCAAAAGTGGAAACAAAGACAAGAGAACGGTCATCGGTTAATCGAAAAAAATCTGCTTTACGTTCCCTTTTTAAATACTTAACTACTCAATATGAAAATAGTGAAGGTGAGCCCCTTTTTCACCGAAATGTTATGCAAAAAATACCCGTTATTAAAGAAAAAGAGTCTTTAAATGCTCGAAGTAACAAATTAGCTAATAGTATCTTTCAAAATGATAGAGATATAGATTTTTTAGATTATATAAAAGCCAATTATGAGAATGAATTATCTCCAAAACAGAAGTCATATTTCTTAAGAGATAAAGAAAGAGACTATGCCATCCTCTCCCTTTTATTGGGTAGCGGTATTCGGGTGAATGAATTAGTTGAACTTAGGATACGAGATTTAAACTTTGATGACAATACCATAATGGTTATAAGAAAAGGCGGTAAACAAGATGTTGTTACCGTTTTTGATGAAGTCATGGAAGATTTACAAATATACATGAATATTAGAAAAGAAAGATATAAAGGAACCGATGCTGAACATGAGTATTTATTTTTAACTAAACGAAATAATGAGAGTTCCCCTATCACAATAAGAACTGTACAAGATTTAGTTAGAAAGTATACAAAAGCTTTTAATAATGGTAAGCGAAGCATGTCTCCACATAAACTTAGACATACCTATGCTACAAATCTAATGGATGAAACACAAGATCTGTCTCTTGTTATGGAGCAGCTGGGTCATACGTCAGAAACTACTGCCCTCCTTTACGTCCATACCAGTAAAGAAAAAGCTAAGAAGGCTGCTGAAGCACTTGCTGAGAGAAGGAAAAGATTAAAATAATAAAGAGGGAACTCTCCCGCTTTATTTGTAGAATTATTAATTGTCTTTAAATGATGCAGTTTGGAGTTGTTGAAATTGGATAAGAAAAATATAGAGAAATTAATTGATGAGTATGTGGAATCAAATAGCAATATATCAGCAATCTCCCTTTGTAGTCACCTTATAAATAATCATAAATATTCTAGTGACCTATATTCTACAGGTAGACCTAAGCTATATTTTGAAGTAATTCGCTATCTTGAAAAGCTCTCAAAAAGCGGGATTTTAGCAGCTGCTAAAAAAGACCGAGACAATTGTGAATATACAAAAGTTATGGAGATATACGAAAGTGAATCAGAGGTAGAAATGAAGAGTGTACAGGAAGAAGAACAGCTAACATTGTTTCGATAAAAAGAAAAGGCTAACTCGAAAAAGTCATTATTTAATGACCTATAGAGTCAGCCTTTTTAAAATGTTTAGTAAGTTTTAATTTTCATTAAAATCATATTTTCTACTTTTAAATCATTCTGCTACTTCTTTTGATTGCTCTTCCACTTCATTACCATTATCAGTTTGACCTGACTGTCGCTTTTCTTTAAGATCATAATATGCTTTTAAAGCTCTTGCACCAATTTCTTTATTTACAAGAGTACCAGCACTTGATACGTGTGGAACAACGACAGAAAAGGCAACTTCTGGTTTTTCGTAAGGGGCATATCCTACAAGTGTTACATTATTCGTATATATAGTATTTTTTCTTCCTTCAACCTTAAAATATGACTGTGCTGTACCTGTTTTCCCGGCTGCTTGGTAACCGTGATATGGAGCTTTTCCAAACACACTATAAGCTGTTCCACCAGTAAGGAAAACTTGTCTAAACCCTGCTTGAACCGCTTTTAAATCAGCGTCACTCATTGAAACTTTATTTAACACTTGGGGTTTAAATGGTTTAGACACGGGACCTAACTGTTCATCATCTGCCGGTTCGTGGATTTCTTTTACTAATTGTGGTTTGATTCGATAACCATTATTTGCAATGGTGGATACGTATTGTGCTAATTGCATAGGTGTATAACTATCATACTGTCCAATCGCAAGATCAAGGAATAAACCAGCTTCTTTACTAATCGTACTCCCTTCTTGTCCCCTTGTTTCGTTTGGAAGATCAATTCCAGTTTTTACACCTAGACCCAGTTGACTAAATGAATTTCGAAATTCTTGTACAGCTTCTGCTTTAAGGGGAACTGACATGTGAGCATAATACTCTTTACCTAACATTTTTAGAACCGTTTTAAACATATAAACGTTTGATGATTTTTTTAAAGCTCCTGCAATTCCAATAGATCCGATACTACTGGAAGCAGATCCTTTAGGTTCAGTTCCACTAAAATATAATGACTTCGGACCACCATCATAAAATACAGTACTTCGTGAAATAGCGCCTGATTGTAATCCGGCTAAAATAGTTGCTCCTTTTATAGAAGAACCCATAACATACTGTGTATTTACATTACCAAGTGCAAAGTCATTCATTTCAAATTTACCATTTTTGCGAACAAGCTGCTTTCCAGCCATCGAAAGAACTTCCCCTGTATATGGATTCATCATCACAAGGAATGCACGGTCTGCATATGGTGATCTAGCTTTCTCTTTACGAAGTTCTTCCTCAATAATCTTCTCAATTTCGATTTGTAATTCAAAGTCAATAGATAAAATTAAATCTTTCCCTCTTTCTCCTTCTGAGATCGTCTCTGTTTCTAAAAGAGTTCCACCCTTATCTGTTATATTTTTTATTTTTGCTTTTTTTCCATGTAATATATCTTCATAATAGAGTTCTAATTGGCTTAAACCAACACGATCATTCCGATTGTAACCGCGAGATAAAAAATAATCTAATCTTTCTTGTGGCAATCCATCCGTTGAAGAGGATACCTTCCCAAGCACAGAGCGGAAAATCTCCTTATGTGGATAATCACGATTCCAATCTGTTGTAATATCAACATTAGGTAAAAGAGCCAACTGCTCACTCACTTGAGAAAATTCATCCTCTGTAGCATTTTTTTTAATAATTTGTGGAGTAAGAGCATAACCGGCATTCATATTTCGGAAAATAGCGGCTATTTCAAGCTCTCCTTGAGAAATTTCTTTTAAATCTTTTTCAGTAATCCGTTCAATTTGGCGATCATAGCGATCTTTGTCCTCCAACTTTGGATCTTTTAATTCTTTCTCTGTAATTTTTTTTGCTGCTTTCTCTGGTCTTGTCGTAATCCAATAATCCTTCAAATCACGTTCTTTTACTTCAGTATCTTTTTCCTCTAATTCAAGTATTTTTGAAAGTCTTTCTGCTGTCTGTATCATCTCTTTAGAAGTTGTTTTTTGAAATTTTGTATATGTTATTGCGTTCATTGGTAGATTATCGACAATGACCAGTCCATTGCGGTCATATATTTTCCCACGTGGAACCGGATTACTTATAATAATATCTTCTGTTCTTTCTACCTCTTTTCTATAATCTTCCCCATACACGATTTGAACGAGGCCAAGCCTTAAAATAAGTGCAACAAAACAGATAAAAACAATAAAAAAGAATATATTAATCCGTAAATAACGCTTTTTTTTCAACTTGCGTTGTTCAGACGCACTTGCATCCTGCTCTGGCAAAATGAAATCTCCTTTCTCTCTTCTCTGGATTTTAGAGATAACGATTTCATAAGTAAGATTCCATAAATGTTAATTTACTTATAAAATGTTAAAATAAAGCATAATTAATTTGACGAAAAAAGAAAAAACTTGTTACATAAAATAATAGATAAATAAGATAAAAGGAGTGATTTTTGTTAAGAATTTATAATTTTACATGAAGGAATATTCTATATGTCTTTAGATGGTGGAGTTAATTACATATGAAGATATGACTTATTTTGATGTTACCTATTAATCATAATTTCTTTTAAAATGAAAGGTGCTTAAAAATCACCGTCAAAATTTGATCTCATCACATACAAAAAGCTATCGTTTTAAAAAATGTGACTGATCAAAACGATAGCTTTCTTCTTTATTTAAGTATTATTTTTGAAGAGTAAAAACTGTAATGATTAATTTCTAAAAAGTTTATTGTATTAGAGCCGGATTGTTAATTAACTTATCTAGAGAGTGTAAGTATTTTAATATCTTCTTCGTTAAAAACATTGATAACACTCACCTTATTCGGATCAAAATCCACCTTTTTTATAAAAATGTCCTGGTCCATTACTTCTTTATTTAAAGGAAACTTTTTCTTCTTATCTTCAATGAGTATTGTAAAATAACTACTTTCTGTAATACTGCTATTTAACTTTAATGCTATATAATTATGGTGCTTTCCCTTTAGAGGCAGAAAAACAATAGATCCTACATTCCTATCTTCACTTTTAACTACATCATTGAGTGAATATTCCATTAAACCAATATCCGTTCCATTTTCATATACGGAATAGATAAAATTATCTTCTGTATGAACATCTTTACTCTTATAATGTAGTTGTTTTATATACTCTATATAGTTTACGAGTAATTCACTATCCTTTTTAGTTTGACTGTAGCTATGATTATTGGAAAGCAATAAAACGGGGGTGATTACACCGATAATCCCAACCAGTAATAGAGATAATGCAATAAATAATTTTTTCATGAGTGTTCTCCTTTATAAGCTTCTCCCTCTTTAATCAGTTATTTCAAAACGATTATCTTTACAACTTTTTTCCTTCCCCATTTTAAGGCATCTGCTTTACTATGCATTAGAACGTCAATAATATGGCCTTTTATCTTTCCACCAGTATCGCCGGCTATTGCTTCTCCATAGCCTTCTACCCATACTTTAGATCCTAGAGGAATAACAGACGGGTCTACCGCAATTAGTTTTAGAGTTGGATCTGTTTTAATGTTATAGCCTAATTTAGTTATATAATTGTTATGATATGTTTCTTCCCATGAATAAGCAGTAGATTCTACATACATTTCAACACCGCTTACAGATTCTTCTGGTGGTGGTTTGACTTCATTAGCAGCAGATTGGGCTGCCAATTGCGCGCGCATTGCAGCTTCTTGTTGCTCCCGCTTTATTTGTTCATTAACTTGTTTGATTTTTTCTTCAATCTCTTTTTTATTTTGTTCGGCCATTTGAATTTGGTCAGTCAGTAGTTGATAATTCGATTGAAGACTTTTTATATTAATCTTCTTCTTATCCAGCTGCAGCACCATTTCTTTTTGTTTAGAACGAAGTTCATCTTGGATAGACTCTAAGATATTCTCCTGATCGCTAATTGCTTCCTTATCTTTCTGAATTTGTATTAAATTTTCTTTTTGACTCTTAAGAATATCGTTATCAGCTCTCATTAATGTATTAATAGCAATTATCCTCTGAAGAAAATCATCAATACCTTTGGAATTTAATACTGTATCAAGAACTATATTGACTTGATTATTTTCCTGAAGGGTTATTATCCGCTTTTTCATGATGTTGTATCGTACCAAGGTTTTGTCCTGTAGAGTTATTATTTCTCGTTTTTTCTCTTCTATCGATCGTTGAACTTGTTTGATTTTTTCAGTAATCCCGCTTATTTCTTCTGATTGAATATTGATAGACTCTTGGACGACATTCAGCTCGTCCATAATGCTGCTTATTTCTTTTTGGATTCCTTCTTTTTGTTGTTCCTTTTCGACAACGGACCGCTCTTCTTGAAGCAATTGCTGTTCATATGGTTCTGTAGCGGACTCAGCTCTTGCGGTAGGTGCATTAATAGCAAGAAATACAGGGATTAACATTAGCGTAATGGCAAGGGATCTCTTATACATGGTTCTCTCCTTAATGATGAAAGCAAAAAAAGGGAAGCACCCTAAATCGTGATAAACTCACTACTTAGGGTGCTTCCCTTTTAAAACTATTCACTTGTTTATATGTATATATTAACAATGGGAGGATTTTAAAGCAATGAGTTATTAGTTCAGAATGAATCCCATTGTTGCTAGTATTTTGAAAAAACTTCTTAACAGTCTCAATTCATGTGATTCTGCGGGATAAAAATACGATCCTAACAGCCGTATATACTGTGGTAGAGTCGGTTAGGGTCGTAAAAAATTAAAAAGAAAGGGGTATTTCTTTTACTCCTCTCACTATCATCCCTGGTCTCCATTCCAGTTCCTCTCTATCAATCGCTAATTTAATATTTGGGAAGCGTTCTAAAAGACTGCTGATAGCAATTTCTCCTTCTAAACGGGCAAGCGGCGCACCAAGACATAGATGAATTCCTTTCCCAAAAGCAAGGTGAGGACTTTTCTCTCGAGTAATATCAAATACCTCTGGGTCTTTAAATTGATAGGGATCATGGTTAGCTGAATTAAGAGCAATAATAACTAAATCTCCTTTATTTATTGATTTTCCCTTAAATTCAAAACTTTCACGTGCCCATCGGGAAGTACTGAATTCGACTGGTCCATTGTACCTCAGTGATTCTTCAATAGCTGTACGTATCAATTCAGGATTATCTTGCAATAGCTTAAGCTGCTTAGGGTGTTCCAATAGGGAAAGAATAGTATTGCCAATCAAGTTAACTGTAGTTTCATGCCCTGCAATAATTAGAAGTGACACAACTCCATATAATTCTTTCTCAGTTAATTTTTCACCTTCATCCTCAGCAACAATAAGTTGGCTGATTAGGTCTTCTCCAGGATTTAATCTTACTTTAGCAAACCGTTCCCCAAGGTATTCGGTAAATTCCTGCATATGAATAGCTATATCTTCTGCATGCTCCCCATTAGAACCTTCGATTAATGAAGTAGTCCATAGTCGAAACTTGTCACGGTCTTCTGTTGGAACACCAAGAATCTCACATATTACAATAATCGGTAAAGGAAAAGCAAAATCATCAATTAAATTTATCTTATTGTTATTAGAAACTTTACTCAAAAGCTCATCAGTTATTTCCTGTATGCGCTCTCTCATTCCTGTTACCATTCGTGGAGTAAATGCCTGTTGCACAAGCCCGCGTAATCTTTTATGATCTGGCGGATCGGAAAAAAGCATATTATGAGTGAAAATACTTTCATGTTCCATCTTCCCACCAATTAGTTTAGAAAAATCTTTAATAAATCTAAGATCCTTCAAAACTTCAACAGCATCTTCATATTTTGTGATCATCCAGCCATATTGGCCATCAGGAAAGAGTGTTTTACATATAGGGTCTGTATCTCGCAATTCAGCATAAGTACGATATGGATCTTTCGTGAATTCCTTAGTAAATAAATTGTTATTTGTTTTATTACTTGAATTCATATTTGAAGTCTCCTCTCGAATATAATTCCATCATAATTTTAGTACAACCAATCGATTTTCCATCACTATTTAGAAAATTATCTTAGGAAGATTGTTAATATTCATGAGTATTGATGTTTTGCTTGCGTTTCCCTTTTACTATCAACATTACATTAACCTTCCTATTATTCTATATAAAGTTATTTAGTAATGTTGAAAGTAACCCTTCAATACTTTCATACTCATTTGGTTTACAGACACACTATTCATCTTTACTTTGTATTCCCCAAACTACTCTATTCTTTAAAACTCTTTTTATGAAATTTTTATATCGATTTTCAGAATTTATAGTTAAGTCTAATTGTATTTATTGTCAATTATAGGTTAGAAACTGGAAATTTTCAAACTCTAACTTCTTCTTTTAATGTCGCCATAGGAAGTAAGAATAGAAAAGGAACCAAATTCATTTCTGAATTGAACTGCACCCCAATTGTTAGACAAAAAAATCTAACGATTGGGGTGCAGTTCAATTTCGATTAAACATTAGTTTACCAATTGATATATCTACAATGATAATAGCAGAAATTTGTCGCTATTATCGTAATATTTTCTCCTATGTCTTCATGATAAAATTCTTCTGACCCTGGGTTGTCATCACAACATTCTTAATCACTTTAATGTGATTTAAGTGTATTAGGAACACTTTCCCCTTCGATAATCTTAATGTTATATGTCATCGAATGTATAACTAGATAACTTTTTGTACAAATCAATTAAATTCACATATTCTATTTCTTCTGGAAAGTCATCTGCTTCAACACACACAGCAAGCTTGTACCCATCTGCAATGGAATACTGTTTGAAATAATATTTTGGGTTGAACTCACCTCTTTTGATCTGAATATCATCTGAATGATATTTTATTACTGTGAAAGAATTTAAAGGAATTGACATTCCCTTTCCCACAGCGTTACGAACAAAATCTTCCAGATTTATAGTAAGATCAATTTAATCTTTATTCTGTAAGAAGTTTGGTTTAATCAATCGAGAAATTAACGGGATGTTAAATTGTAAATTACCCCAATCGATTGGAGTGACACAGACAACACCTCTTCTTCCACTCACAAGAAGTTGTTCAATTGCCTTTTTACCTAACTCGTTGGAGATAGAACCAAACCCCATTGTTTCAGCAGGCTTTACTGCTGAATGGCGTTTAGCCATTCCGCCGTCTGACCATGCTCCCCATTGCACAGATAAGACAGAATCTCCTGCACGAGACCACTTTAGTGCTAGTGCATCCAGTGTTGCATTAGCTGCTGCATAGCTTCCCTGTCCCGCAGAACCGAAGGTTGCAGCGACAGAAGAAAACAGAAGTAAAAAGTCTGGTGGCATAAATGTGTCATGTAAATAGCGAGCACCATTAACTTTAGCACTATAAGCTACCTGTAACTTCTCTGAAGATTGATTCTGTATGGTTCCATCACTTAGCACACCTGCGGTGTGCACAATACCACGAACAGCAGGCCACTTTTTCCTTTCCCGCCAATCCTTAACAGATAAAACATCTACTTCTTTTGAAACATCACAACTTAAAAGTTCTATATTTGCATGCTTACGTAGGTTAATAAGTTTGTCTTCAACTTCTGTCTTCATGGAAGACCTAGAAAGCAATACTATATATTTGGCACCTCTTTGAACAAGTAAATCTGCGGCTACTAAACCTAGCGCCCCTTGTCCTCCACTGATGATGTAGCTTGCATCACCTCTGAGAGATAATTTTGTAGAAGATTCAATATGTGTGCAACGGCGCAACCGTGAAACATGAATCTTACCATTTTGATCACTTAAAAATTCGTCTTCTCCTGAATTCTCGAAACACTGGCCAATAGCATTCAGAAGATATTGAGTATCTTTGTATTCTAGACATTGTGTTCGAATTTCAGGATTTTCAAGTCGGAACGTGCGTGAAAGACCCCACAATCCAGCATCATCAGTGCTTTCAGTTTTTGTTGCAAAACAAATTTGCTTAATTTGACTATCTGTATTGCGCCCTACTGCTTGTAACAACCACAGAGCAAGATTAACATCTTCTTCATGACCAGCACTCAACATTGCAACATGTGTCCAAGCTTTTTGAGTGAGTATAGCCTCTAATTCCTTTTTATCGCTAACCTGAACCGCATGCCAACTTTGAGGCAGTCCTATATTGATCTCGTCCCTTGAAATCATTAAATATGACCCTAGTCCCGAAGAAGGTTCAGAACCCGCAGAAGGTAATGATACCCATTCTGTTTTAAATAGAGACTCCATTAGATCATTTTTATCTACAGGCTTTGTAGATGGTTCAGTTATTACAGGGTTATTCCAAGGTAACGATACTGAACGGAAAAGAGGAGCATTCGCAGAGCTACTCTCCTGCAAATTTGTTGAACTTGAACTTACAAGACCTGTATCCTCTTTAGACGCTGCTACTTCGAAATTAGAATTAACAACTTTAGTTGTAGTTTCTCTAGTAGGACTTTCTTTTTCCCAAGATTCCACCAAGACATGAGCATTAGTCCCACCATAGCCAAATGATGAAACAGCCGCAATAAGAGTATTATTATCTTCATCAGATCTAAGATCCACTGATTTTGAAGAAATTATAGCAGCAAAATCGTCTAGATTAATTTTTGGATTCAAAGTTTTAAAATGTACATTTCCAGGAGCTTTACGATGTCTTAATACCTCAATCGTTTTTATTAACCCTATTATCCCGGCAGCACCTTCTAAATGACCTATATTTGTCTTAACAGATCCAAGCACAAGTGGTTTAGAGCGTTGATAACCCAGTACATTCTTAATTGCCTCAACTTCAATAAGATCGCCCAAAGGCGTTCCAGTTCCATGACATTCAATATAATCAACATCACGTCCCTCAAGACCGGCTACATTAAGAGCTTGCTTAATCACTGCTTCTTGAGCATGACCATTGGGCACTGTTAAGGCAGCGCTGCGACCATCTTGATTAACTGCTGAACCACGAATCACTGCTAGTATAGGATCCCCATCTGCCTGTGCGTCACTAAGACGCTTTAGAACGACCGTACCTATCCCTTCACCACGAGCAATGCCATTTGCAGCGTTATCAAATGTAGCGCAACGACCATCCACAGAGAGCATCCCTGCTTGAGATGTGGTCACATATGCATCAGAACTTAATATTAAATTCGCGCCACCAGCTATTGCCATATTACAAGAACCGTTACGTAAATTAGAGACTGCTGCATCTACAGCAACTAAGGAAGACGAACAAGCTGTATCAATAGTCAAACTAGGCCCTGTAAGATCTAAGGCATAGGAAATACGATTGGAGGTAATAGCGGGAGCTACACCTGTTCCTGCATAATCTTTAGAATAATCAAAACACGTCATCCAATCATAATTCATCTGTCCTATAAAAACACCCGTGACTGAACCCATTAATTTACTTTTATCATATCCTGCATTATGACAAGCTTCATACGCTACCTCGAGAAGCATACGTTGCTGGGGGTCCATACTCCTTGCTTCAGCAATTGGGATTGAGAAAAAATCGAAATCAAACTTTTCTACATCTTTGATAAACGCTCCACGATTAGTGTAACTGCGTCCAACTGCATCTGGATTAGGATCATAGACCTCATCAATACTAAAACGAGATAGTGGAACGTCTGTTACACAATCTTTTCCTTCCAAAAGCATGTCCCAGAATTCTTCAGAAGATGATACATTTCCTGGTAATCGACATGCTGAGCCTACTATGGCAATTGGTTCCATCATATTGGCAGACGTTGGACGTTCGAGTGCTTTACGCTCGCGCCTTAGACCGTTTCGATACCCTACAAGCTTTTCTATGCTCGGGTAATTGAATAATAAGCTGTAAGGAAGTTTAGAATTCCACATGCTGGATAGAATATTAACTAATTGTATAGCATGTAAAGAAGAAACTCCTTGCTCAAATAAGCTTTTAGAGGGATTAAGAGAGTCAGTTGGAACCGAAAGTAGTTTAGCTACTTGCTGTAAAATGAGAATAGACTCACTGTTACTCACCCCAAAATTATTGCCATTACTGTTTTCATCACTGGACATAGAAATTTGACATGGACATTCCTGCATTGCGCCAATCACGTATGATTCTTGCATCGGAGTCAAAGGAAATGCATTAAATTCGCTATCTTTTTCCAGTACATCAGATCCAATAAAAGTTTTATTTTCTTCAATAACGGATATTCTTTCAGCTACTTGTTTAATAGTTAAACCACTAAGTATCTGATACGTCGGCTTTGGTTCGAGAAATCCACGTACGCGTGTAAGCGTTAATGAATCTAATCCTAAAGTTCCAAACAATTTATGAGACAAACGCTCAATCTCTTCTGGTGGGTATCCTGTATATGATGCTAAAAGCTCAAACTTACTTTGTACCAAACTTGAAGACAATATAAATCCTCCTCATTCCCTTTATATATTTCGTCAAAAGCTTATTTGAATCAATTTCATAATTACTTCCTTTAAAAATGTCTAGAGTAACCCTAGCCTATTTTGTGACTTTTTTAAAATTAAGCTGCTCTTTTTCCTATTTGTTGTTTAACTGAAAGAATTCCTTAAGCATTTACCCTTTCAACCGCGGTTCTCTCGGCAAATAGGTTTTTCTATTTTTCAGAACCACGTGCTGAAGCTTTATACTTTCGTAAATCGGATTCAATCTTTACCTTGTATATTTTTTGGGCATAAGGAATCAGAGGCCAATGGGCAGTCTTTACACTCTTTTGGTCGACAATATTTTAGGGTTTTATATTTTTATCGTAACTATCGTAGCAATAAGAATGCTCCCTAACACATGTTAGTGCGAAATAGGAGCCTTCCTAATCGTCTTTTCATGTGTCCAAAGCCGTTCAACCGTCCATCCGTGATCATTGGTAATTTTCAATCCTTTCCCCATTCTTACCCGCTCCTTTATTCGTTCTATTAGGAACAATATGGACAGAAAAGTGGAGACTAAACATGGCGGAAAATCAAACGCGATTTATATAGATTCTAGGACGGTTTCATTTTCTGATTGATTAATAAAAACTCATTTATTCGACTAGTGGTTTGATCAGATTCTTTCAAATCAGTTACGTATATCATTTTCGAAAGATTAATCACTTCTAATTAATTGAAGATAAATGCAAGAATACTAACGTCGAAGCAAAGAAGAATTACCTCCATGAACATATATTAAATTTCCATATATGTCAAATATTAAAAAATATATAATATATATACTTTTTTTCATATATGTCTACTTTTTTACATACATGTAAAAAATTTAATAATTATATGATAAATACCCTGATATTAACATAAATTAAGATAAAGTACTCTAAATTAAACATTATCTTTTTATTTAAAGTGCCTGGTGCTAGAGGGCTCTGGTGCAAAAATAAAATAAAAGAGAATAAAACATATGTCTTTCTGATGGAATCGTATCTTATTCTGTAAGCTCAAACAATTGATGGATGAATTCCTCCTGATTTTGAACAGACTGATCCCGTGAATCAATCTGTTCTTTTTTGATAATATGCATAGCTTGCGCCCCTAAAAGAATGGATGTAGCTATGTTAAAAGATTTGAATCCTAACATGGAAAGGACTCGTTTCTTAATAAACTGATGATCCTGTTCCACGATGTTGTTCAGATATTTTATTTGCCTTATTTTGATGACTTTAGGCATCTTTTTTCTTTTGTTAATTCCTAAATAGCTACTGGATAAGCTGGATTTTTATCGACTGTAATAACACGAGGTTTGAAAACATGATAAGAAGCCAAGGCTTTCTAAAAAAAGAACTTGGCTGATGTTACGTTTCTCTGTTTACTCAAATAAAAATCAATGGTGTTTCCTTTGGAATCTACTGCACGATACAGGTACATCCACTCTCCATGAGTCAGTCGTTTGCTTGAGATGACGACTGATTCTCTTATCCGACTCAAGTCCATATTGATGAAACCAACGCATAATCGTTGTGTGAGCTACCGACAGCCCTCTTTCTTCCATCATTTCCAGCAAATCATGAAAACTAAGATTGTACCGTAGGTATCATCTTACCGTTAATAAAATGATGTCAGGCTGATAATGCCTCTATTTGAATAAGTGCTCCTTTTACATACTGATCAGAGACTTTTTTATAGTCATAACATCACTATGTCCAAGAATCAAAGATTACTTGTAATTATTTTAAAGTTTTTGCATCAGAACCGGGGATTCTATGAAAAAGATCCATTATGGAAACCAGTTTCAGAAAAGGAAGCAAAACTCAGTGAAACTAAAGTTGTAGTAATACAAATTGAAGGAAATGTTTTGGTAAGTGGGTTCAAAGAATCTATGAAAATTATTGAATTTATAGATGAATTTAGTAACTTTCTTGAAAGTAGGGGATGGTCTTTTGGTAGTGAAATCAAACAGGTAAGTCCACCAATAAATAAAAAGTAATCATTTTAAATAAAATAATAAATGCTATTCAACTAATCTATTCCATTAGTTAAATAAGACTTTAAAATTCTAAATCATTGATTTATATACCTCTAGTTAACATAATTCACATTATAAACAGGAAAAGGATCTTCCCTTGTGAAGTGAACCCAAAAAGTTAGACACATGTTTTAAGCAGTTACTGAGGAATGAACTCTGTATTGGACGGGGCTCATTCCTTTTAATTTTCCTTTAATTCGTTTGTGATTGTAATAGTAAATATACTTCTCTAATTCGGAAATGAAATGTTCCATATTTTCAAATTTTTGATCATAAAGTAGTTCAGACTTTAATAAGCCAAAGAAGTTTTCCATGACGGCATTGTCTAAACAATTCCCCTTACGGGACATGCTTTGTGTAATATGATTCTTTTTCAATAAGTGCTGATATTTTTTCATTTGATAATGCCATCCTTGATCAGAATGAAGGATTGATGAATCGTCCTCATGTAAACATTCAAATGCTTGATCTAACATCTTTTTAACGAGGGAAAAGGCAGGTCGCTTTTCAATATTGTAAGCAATAATTTCTCTGTTAAAAAGATCAAGCACAGGTGATAAGTACAGCTTTTCCCCAAATAAATGAAATTCTGTGATATCTGTCACCCATTTCTCATTAGGCTTTGAAGCTTTAAAATTGCGTTTCAGAATGTGAGGAGCGATTTTTCCCACTTTCCCACGATAAGAACGATATTTTATCATACGTACAAGACATTTTAAACCTAATTGATTCATTAAACGACGTACTGTTTTATGATTGATCAAATAACCACGATTACGCAATTCCAGCGTGATACGACGATAACCATATAGGCCTCGTTGTTCATGAAAGATCTGTTTGATGACTTCTTTAACCTCTTTATATTTATCTAAACGATTCATTTGTTTTACCCAGTAATAATATGTACTACGTGGAATACCAGCGACTTTTACTAAATCAACTACCTTAAATT